>JAFGRS010000433.1 GCA_016935045.1 Lentisphaeria bacterium
GCACCAGGTCGCTGTCGATCTCCAGGCGCCCGGCCGTATCGACGATCACCACGTCGCACCCCGTCTCGTCGGCGTGGTTCCGGGCCCTGACGGCCAGCGCGGCCACATCCCGGGTATCCCGTTCCGCATAGACCGGGATTCCGAGTTCCCGGCCGAGGATTTCGAGCTGGTCGATGGCGGCGGGACGGTAGAGGTCGCAGGCGGCGAGGAGGGGTTTGCGTCCGGCCCGGTCCCGGAGCAGGAGGGCGAGCTTGGCCGCGGTGGTGGTTTTGCCCGAACCGTGCAGGCCGCAGAGCATGACGACCGCCGGTTTTCCGGTCAATTCGAGGGGCGCGGCCGCGGTGCCGAGGAGTTCGACCAGCCGGTCGTGGACGATCTTGACGGCCTGTTGTCCCGGGGTGATGCTCTTCATCACCGCTTCGCCGAGGCAGGCCTGCCGGACGTCGGCTACGAAGTCCTTGGCGACGTGGTAATTCACGTCGGCATCGAGCAATGCCCGTCGGATTTCGCCCATGGCATCGCTGATGTTGGTCTCGGTCAGCCTGCCCCGACCCACGAGGCCCCGGAAGGCTGTCCTGAATCGATCCGTCAAACGCTCAAACATGGGATCCCTACAGTACTTCCGCTCCGTCCGCGGCATGGCAGACCGTGACCTCGGCCGCCAGACCGGTTTCCCGGGCATACCGTTGCGCCAGCACGTCCCCGTACCGTTCCGCCTGGCCGGCGTCCACCAGGTGAACCGTGATGCCGCCGAAACCGCCGCCGCTGATGCGGGCCCCGAGCACCCCGGGAAGCTCCGCGGCGATGGCCGTCAGCGTGTCAATCTCCGCACAGCTGTTCTCGAAGTTGTGCGTCGAACTCGCCTGGGACTCGAACATCAGGCGCCCGAAGGCCTCCACGTCGCCGGCTTCGAGGGCCCGCACGCCGGCCTCCACACGGGTGATCTCGCCCACCACGTGAAGGGCACGACGGAAAACCACCGGATCGAGAATGCCCCGGGCCGCCTCCAACTGCGCTGGCGACACATCCCGCAAGGCCCGAATGCCGGGACAACCCTGCCGCAATGCCGCCAGCGCCGCTTCGCACGCTTCCCGACGCTCGTTGTACTCGTTGGTCAGGTTGTGGCGCACCATGCTGTTGGCCACCACCAGGGCCGTGCCGGCGGGCAGAGGCACGTTGCGCACGTCGAGGGAGCGGAAGTCGCTGTACACCAGGTGTTCGGCCTTGCCCCTGAGGGAACTGAACTGGTCCAGGAGTCCCGTCCTGGCCCCGACGTAGCGGTTCTCGCACGCCTGCCCGATCCGGGCCATCTCGCGCCAGTCCAGGGAAGCGCGCGCCAGGCGGAGGAGGGCCAGCAGCATCGACATTTCGAGGGCCGCGGAACTGCTCATCCCGGCTGACATGGGGACCGTGCTGCTCAGGACCGCGTGGAAACCGGGAACCGAGATGCCCCGCTCCGCCAACTCCACCACGAGACCCTTGACGTAGTTCGCCCAGTCTCCCTTCTCCGGATGATCGAGTTCCGTGACCCGGAATACGCGCTCCGTGGCGTTGGCCACATCCACCACGCGGCAGCGGTCCGAGGCAGACGGACCCGCGGCCACCCAGGTCGCCCGGTCCACCGCCACGCTCAGCACCGTGCCCTCGTTGTAGTCCGTGTGGTTGCCAAGGACCTCGAGACGGCCCGGGGCCCTGGTGACAACCGCCGCCCCCGTGCCGAAGACCGACGTGAAGGCCTGCCGAACGCTCGCTGCCCTGTCCATGGATCCTCCTCGCCCCGGCTCACCAGGTCCGGGTCGCGGCCGCCTTGCCCGCTGCGAATGCCCTCAGGTTCGTCTGCACCACCTCGTCGCCCTTGGCGGCAAAGGCCCGCACGATGGTCCCCCGCAGGTCCTCTTCCCCGACCCCCAGGTAGGGACTCAGGGCCCCCAGCATCACCATGTTCATCGCCCGGCTGGAACCGGCCTCCTTGGCCATCGCCCCGGCATCGAGCACCACACTGCGAGGCAACGTTCGCAACCGCCGCACCAGGGCTTCGGCATCCGGGTAGTCCGGGATGTTGCGGATCGGCTCGGTATTGGCCAGAAGCACGCCCCGGGGCCCCAGGCAGGGAGCCTGCCGCAGGGCTTCCATGGGCTCGATGCCGAGGACCACATCCGCCGCTCCCTCGGCAATGAGATCCGAGTAGATCGTCTCCGTCGACAGACGCAGGTGGGCCACCACCGCCCCTCCCCGCTGGGCCATGCCGTGCACTTCGCTCTGCTTGACGTTCAGCCCGCGTTCCATGGCCGCCCGGCCCACGATCGCGGCAATGGTGAGAATGCCCTGTCCCCCCACGCCTGCCAGGATGATGTCGTTGGTCATCGTCGTCCGCCTCCGGGTCCTGTCCCTGCCGGCGCTGCCCGATTGCCGTCAGCCGGCGCGGGACCGGCGTCGAAGGGTCTGAATGCACTCCCGGCGCGCGATGACCACCGACACGCCGTCATGGCCGCAGATCTCCTCCCTCAGCACGCGCACGTTCTCCTCGTGGTTGCGCGCGCTGGGGACGATGACGCGGACGTGGTCCCGTGGCACGCCCAGGCCGGTACAGATCTGTTCGAGCTTGCCCTTGCCCACGGAGTCCTGTCCGCCCGTCATCCCGGTGGTGTCGTTGTCAAGGATGAAGACGGTGATGTTGGCGTTTTCCCAGATGGCGTCGAGCAGGGGCGTGAGGCCCGAATGGGTGAAGGTGGAATCCCCGATCACGGCCACGGCGGGCGCCAAGCCCGCGTCGGCGGCCCCCTTCGCCATGCTGATCGAGGCCCCCATGTCGACGCAGGAATCGATGGCGTCAAAGGGCGGCAACGCACCGAGTGTATAACAGCCGATGTCGCCGAAGACCCGCCCGGGACCCACGTCCCCGATCACCTCGAGCAACGCCCGGTAGGAGAAGATGTGCGGACAGCCCTCGCACAGCCGCGGGGGGCGCTGCCGGAGGAGGGGTTCCTCGGGCCGCGGCGCCGGGGGAGGACGGAGGCCGAGGGCCACGGCGACCGCGCCGGGAGTCAGCTCCCCGGTCCGGGGCAGGTGTCCGCTGAGGCGCCCGAGCACCTGCGGCCGGGGTCCCAGAGGACCATGGAGCATCTGCTCGAGCATGGGGGCGCCCTCCTCGAGCACCAGGACACGCTCACAGCTCTCGACCAGGGTTGCCAGGAGCGTGCGGGGAACGGGGTACTGGCACATCTTCAGGACCGGGTGAGGGCAGGCCTCGGGGGTGCCGTACACCTCCATCAGGTAGTTGTAGGCGATGCCGCAGGCAACGATGCCCAGGGACCGGTCCGTGCCTTCCGAGAGAGCATGGAAGGGCGAGTTCTCACTGGCCTGCAGGAAGGCATCCTGCCGCGCCACCAGCCCCGCGTAGTTCTCGCGCGCAATGGCGGGCAGAAGCACGTACCGCCGCCGGTCTCCCGGCAGCCCCGCCGCATTCGGCGCCCGCGGCGGACGCCGCGACACGTTGGCGCGGGAGTGCGCCAGCCGGGTCGTGAGACGCAGCAGCACGGGGACCCGTTCCGCCTCGGAAAGATCGAAGCCGTAGCGGGCCATGTCGTAGGCTTCCTGCTGGCTGGCGGGTTCGAGGCAGGGGACCATGGCGAAGCCGGCATAGAAGCGCGAATCCTGCTCGTTCTGGCTGGAGTGCATGCTGGGGTCGTCCGCCACGGCTACCAGGAGGCCGCCGTGGGTGCCGGTCACCGCCGAGTTGACGAAGCCGTCCGCGGCCACGTTCAGGCCGACATGCTTCATGCAGGCCATGGCGCGCCGGCCCGCATAGGACATGCCGATGGCCTCCTCCATGGCGCTCTTCTCGTTGGCCGACCATTGCCGGTGGACGCCGCGCCCGGCGGCCTCGGCGGAGGCCTGCACGTACTCCATGATCTCGGTGGACGGCGTACCCGGATAGGCGTAGCAACCGCTCAACCCGGCATCGAGGGCCCCCTGGGCCAGGGCTTCGTCCCCCAGCAACAGCATCTGCGACATGCCGATTCCTTAGCGCTGGCAGTGTCCGTCGGGTCCGTCTCCGTGTCCCCTCGCCATCGGTCCCGTCCGCACGGACGCGCCCGAACCGCCTGCCTGCCTCCCCGTGCGATCCGCTCAGCCGCGACGTCTGCCGTTGGGCCGGGAAAAACGGGCCCCGGCAAGGCAGGCGGCCCCCAAACAGAGACGATTGCACAAGCCAGGCAATATACCCCGACCCCACGGAAACCCAAGCCGATAGCGACGCACGCACAACCCCCGGCAAACGGCTATGGTATCCACGCAATACTCCCCCCTGCACCCCGGGATCTGCGCACCGGGACGGAAGGACGGACCATGCACCAGAGAACCACCATCCTCTTCCTCGGAACCGCAACCGTCACCCCGGGGCCGGGACAGGATACGGCCTGCCTCCTGATCAACCGGACCTGCCTCGTCGATACGGGATGGAACGCGGCGATCAATATGCTGCAGTACAATTGCAATCCGATGGATGTGGACAGCGTCCTCATCACCCATTGCCACCACGATCACTACATCGGCCTGCCGCAGCTCCTTTTCTACCACGCCATGCGCCGCGGGAGCCGCCCCGACAAGGGACCGCTGACGGTCATCGGTCCGAAGCCGGACATTGGCATGGTGGTGGAACGGGCCTTGCATTTCCTGCGCCACGAGCAGTTCCCGGACGCGGCGACTGTGCCTCGGGTGGTCGCTCTTCAGGCGGGCCAGTCATGCGAGGCGGGGGCCCTGCGGATCACGACGTCACCCACGGTGCATCCCGTGGTGGGGTTGTGCTATCGCCTGGAGGATACGCGTACGGGAGGCGTGGTGGTGGTGACGGGGGACACGGCCTATCACCCACCGCTGGCGGCGCACGCGGCGGGCGCCGATCTGCTGGTCCACGAGGCGAGCCGCGGCCCGGTTGCCAGCGACCCCAACGCCATCAGCGGCCACTCGGGGAGCATCGATGCGGCCAGGATCGCGCTCGAAGCGACGGTGCGCCAGTTGGCCCTGGTGCACTACCCGGGACACCTGCGCAACGAGGTCCTGCGCGCGGCCCAGGATGTTTTCCCGCAGACGGTTGCGCCCCTCGAAGGCGAATGCATCGAGCTGGCCTAGCGCCGGCACGCCGCTACCGGGCTCGTTCCGGCGGAGCGCCGATGAGGAGAAAGAGGGATGGGGCAGCGCCGCCGCTCTTGCCCCCCCCTCTCCCGGATCGTCGCCCCACTGCCGCAAGGACAGTGGCGGCGGGGAGGATGGGGCCCAGCGCTCCCTCACTTGAGGTTGAGCCGGTAGTATTCCCCGATCTGGTCATCCCGGCCGAAGATGGTCGCGATGAGGGCGGTTCGGATCCACATTCCGTTGCGGACCTGCCGCCAGTACATGGCGCGGGGATCGCGGTCCACCGCGGGATCGATCTCCTGTCGTCGCGGCAGGGGATGCATGATGATGGTGCTCAGCTTGATCGTCCTGAGGTGTTCGGCGCGGAAGCTGTAGCGCGAGATATCGATGCCTCTCTGCTTGCCTTCGACCTTGTCCCACTCGTCCTGGATCCGGGTCATGTAGATCGCGTCGGCTGTGGGGATGGCGGACTCGAAATCGCTGCTCAGGGCATACTCGACGCCCGCATGGTCCAGCTGGTCGAGCACATCCTGCCGCACCTGCAGCTCCGGCGGCGCGACGAAGATCTGCCGCACACCCTCATACCCGGTCAGCAGGTAGGACAGGCTGCGGACGGTCCGGCCGCGGTCCAGGTCCCCCACGAAGACCACCGTCTTCCCGGGGAGACCGCCCAGCCGCTCGAAGCTGCGCTGCAGGGTGTAGATGTCCAGCAGGGCCTGGGTGGGATGCTGGTCCTTGCCGGAACCGGCGTTGATGATGGGGATGGGCCGCTCGGTGTTGCTCAGCAGCCAGGCCATTTTCTCGGCGAAGCCCTGCTGCGGCGTGCGCATCACGATCATGTCGAAGTAGGAACTGAAGGTCCGTACCGAATCCTCCCGGGACTCCCCCTTCATCTCGCTGGAGGTGGCCGGGTCGCGGACCTCCGCCACCTTCAGCCCCAGGATCTGGCAGGCGGCATAGAAGGAGAGAAAGGTGCGGCTGCTGGGTTGCGAAAAGTCCAGCATGGCACGCTTGTGACACAGCATCGAGGCGAGGAACTCCATGCCGGCCTTGCTCTTGGCAATGCGCCGGATGCGCGTGGCCAACTGGCACAGGTCATCCAGCGTCTCACGCTCGAACTGCTGCGCAATCAACACGTGATAGGGACGCCCGTCGCTCTGCTGGAAGTAGGGCCCCTTCTCCTGCACAGGCAACCCCTGAAACTGCTCCCAACCGATCTCGTCCAGCCGTTTGCGCCTCATGACCCAGACCCTTCCGCCAGGAACCTGACCTGCAATCGCCGACCGACCCCCGGCGCCGGACCGTCCCGCCCCGGTCCGGCAACGCCGGCGGAAATGCTTCACGGCGCCGCCAGCGAGGCCAGCAGGATCGCCTTGATGGTGTGCATGCGGTTCTCCGCCTCGTCAAAAACCTTCGAGAAGGGGGCCTCGAAGACATCGTCGGTGACCTCCAGCGGCCCCAGCCGGCGCGTGAGTTCGGTCTCCGTGTTGTGGAACGCGGGCAGGCAGTGCAGGAAAATCACCCCGTCATGGGCCAGCTGCCCCGTCCGACGCATCAGCGCCATGTCCACCCGGTAGGGCTCCAACAGGTGCAGACGCTCGTCAAAGCGACTCTCCTCACCCATGCTGACCCATACATCCGTGTAGACCACGTTCGCCTCCGCCACGGCTTCGCCCGGATCGTGAACCACCTCCACCCGGCTGCCGTTCCGTTCCGCCGCTTCCCGCGCCACCGCGAGGACCTCGGGGGCGGGAGACAGGGCCGGGGGACAGCAGTCCACCACGTCGATGCCCGCCTTGGCGCACCCCACCAGCAGCGAATTGCAGACGTTGTTGCGGCCATCCCCCACAAACACCACCTTCAGGTCTTCGAGGGTGCCGAAGTGCTCCTTCATCGTCTGCAGGTCGGCCAGGATCTGGGTGGGGTGCCAGGTGTCGGTGAGGCCGTTCCACACCGGCACTCTCGCCTCCCGCGCCAGCGTCTCGGCCGTGGCGTGCGCAAACCCCCGGAAGAGGATGCCGTCGAACATCCGGCCCAGAACCCGGGCCGTGTCCTCGACCGATTCCTTCTTCCCGAGATGGATGTCGCCGCGGCCAAGATACTCGACGGAAGCCCCCTCGTCCCGGGCCGCCACGGTCCCCGCGCAGCGCGTCCGCGTGGACGACTTCTCGAAGACCAGGCAGAGGTTCTTCCCGCGCAGGAGCGGATTGTCCAGGTGTTCCTGTGCCTTCTTGCGTGCCTTGAGTTGGATGGCCAGGTCCACGAGCCCGAGCATCTGCGCGTCGGAGATCTCAGCCAGGGCCAACAGGCTCCTTCCTCTCAGCCCCAGATCCAGATTCAGCTTCACCACTCGCTCCTCCATGCGCTCCGGCAGCGGCAGCCAGGCTCAGCCTACTCGATTCATGAACCACGAAGGGACACGACTGAACACCAATGGGCGCAACGAGTTCCGCTGGCGGGGGCGGCAGACGGGGAACGCCCGTTGCGTCCCGGTCCAAAGCCCTGCGACTGCTTCTCATTCGCGTGGGTTCGTGTCCATCCGTGGCTCTCCCGTACATCGTCGAACGTAGCGCTACGCGCAACTGGGGACCATGGACCATGGACAATGGACCATGGACAATGGACCTTTTCAAGCCAGAGAGGTCAAGCACTTGCCCAGCGTGATGGCCGGCGTGGATGTGAGCAGGGCGATGAAAGCCGCCGGAATGCCTGCCTCAGACGTCCTTACACGTCTGCTCAGAACACCTGCGCAGGCGGAAAACGAGCGTGACACCAAGTGGGCGCCACGAGCCGAGTGGCGCCAAGTCCCACTCGGCTCGCGGGACCTGCTTCAGGCTGCCTTGTGGTGTCAATCCCACTTCCGCCGGGTAAGGTGCTCTGAGCCTATGGACGACCGACCACGGACTACCGACCACCGACCTCGTGACGCTGGAGGGCGGTCCTGTCGCAGACCGTGAACCTGTCGCATTGGTGTGACCGCCGCGGGTTCTCCGGCGGCGACCGCGGTTACCGCGAACCCGGCCCGGGGCGGCCGGGC
>JAFGRS010000434.1 GCA_016935045.1 Lentisphaeria bacterium
ACCCACCTGATTCCGCACGATCCGTGTGAATCGGTGTCCATCCGTGGTTCGCTCGGCAGGAGGGTCGGTGACGCATGAACACGGATGGACACGGATTGAGGAAGGGCGAGGTCACGCAAGCCGTGATTGGCTGCGCCATGGAGGTCTTGAACGAGCTGGGACATGGGCTGCTGGAGAAGCCGTACGAGAATGCTCTGGTCGTGGAGTTCGGTCTGCGCGGCATCCCCTACCAGCAGCAGCCTCGGTTCGATGTGATGTACAAAGGCGTGCAGGTGGGCGAGTATGTTCCGGATCTGACCGTGGACGGGGTCGTCGTCGATGCGAAGGTCATCGAACGCATCACTGACCACGAACTGGGCCAGATGCTCAATTACCTGAAGATCACCGGCCTCGAGGTGGGCTTGATCATCAATTTCAGACGCGCGAAACTCGAATGGAAGCGGGTGTCGCTGTAAGGGAGAGAACGAACCACGGATGAACACCGATGCACACTGATAGGGCGGAAGCCGGCAGCATGGGATGTGCTCACAGGACGTGGCCGTCGTACTGGGCGGCACTTCCAGTCCGAATTCTCATCCGTGTTCATCCGTGTCCATCCGTGGTTCTCCCCAGGGCGGCACTCCCCAGCCCAACTCTCATCCGTGTTGATCCGTGTCCATCCGTGGTTCTCCCCAGGGCGGCACTCCCCAGCCCAACTCTCATCCGTGTTGACCCGTGTCCATCCGTGGTTCCACTCCCCCTGGCGCACTCCATCGATCCCTCCTGCTCTTGCGCAGACCGCCCCCGTGCACTATCATAATGCTAGCATCCCGAACGATGCCAGTGGAGGATCCGGCGATGCCCGACATTCTCATCCGCGACATGGACAGCGAGGTGGTGACCCGTCTGAAGCGGCGGGCGAAGCGACATGGTCGCTCGCTGCAGTCGGAAGCGAGGCTGCTCCTCGAGCAGGCCGCCGGCAGCGAGGATGTCCGGGGACTGCTTGACCGCTGGGAGCAGCGGCTTGCCGGTCGGCCGGTCGACGCCAGCGCTGACCTGATCCGGGAGGACCGCGACCGGTGAGGATCGTCGTGGTGGATGCCAGCGTGGTCGCAGCCGCCTTTTTCCCCGAGCCCCATCACGACGCGGCCAGGGAAGTTCTGGCGTCAAGCCGGGTCCTGTACGCGCCGGAGCTGCTGCTGGCGGAGGTGGCCAACGTCGTCTGGAAGCGTCACACACGCGCGGAACTGAGCGCCTCGGATGCCGAGGCCCTGCTGGCAGACGTCCTCTCTCTGCCCATCGAGTACACGCCGACGGCGGCGCTGATCAGCATGGCCCTCCCTCTGGCGCTCCGGACCGGCCGTACGGTGTATGATTGTCTCTATCTCGCCCTGGCCGTTACGCGCGGGGCCATTCTGATCACGGGAGATCAGCGTCTGGCAAACGCATTGTCCGGGACACCGCTCGCCGCGCACGTACAGACGCTCGCCGAATAGACCGCGTGGTCCGGGAAGCGCGGCGACCCCCCGACGGAGATGAGGGTACAGCTCATGGCGATCAGCAATCACGAGCGCGTCGGGAAGGCGCTGGAGTCCCTGAAAGCGGGCCTGGGATCGTTTGCCGAACGGGAACTGCAGGCGGCAGCCAAGGACGGGACCCTGACCCCGCAGGACCTGCGCCGGTTCCTCGATGACCCCATGCTCGCGGACCGGCCCCCCGCGCAGTGGGACGCGGCGGCCCTGCTCAAGGTGATGTGGGACACCTGGAACGAGGTGTTCCGCAGGACCCTCGGCCACGCCGAACGCAGCCTGGTCAGCGAACTGCGCGAAGTCCGCAACCGCTGGGCCCATCAGGAGGCCTTTTCGAGCGACGATGCGGACCGGGCCCTGGACTCGGCCGAACGGCTCCTGGCCGCGGTCTCGGCACCCCAGGCCGAGGAGGTGCGCCGGCTGAAGATGGAACTGCGCCGTCTCGTGTTCGATGAACAGGTCCGCACGGAAAAGCGCAGAAGCGCCGGGGGCGCCATCGAGAGCCAGGCGGCGACGGCCCTGACCCCGTGGCGGGACGTCGTGACGCCGCACCGCGACGTCGCCAGCGGCCGCTACCAGCAGGCTGAGTTCGCCGCCGACCTCTGGCAGGTGCACCTGGGAGAAGGCACCGACGAATACCGCGACCCGGTCGAGTTCTTCCGGCGCACCTACCTCACCGAGAGCCTGAAACGTCTGCTGATCGGTGCCGTGCGGCGTCTCTCGGGGCAGGGCGGCGACCCCGTGGTGCAGCTCCAGACCAACTTCGGGGGCGGCAAGACGCACTCCATGCTGGCCCTGTACCACCTGTTTTCCGGCACGCCGCCGCGGGAACTCGCGGGGGTCGATGCCGTCCTGGCCGAGGCCGGTGCGGGCAAGCTGCCTGCCGTGAAGCGCGTGGTCCTGGTGGGCAACAGGATCTCCCCGGGCAACCCCGTGACCAAGCCGGACGGGACCGTCGTGCGCACGCTCTGGGGTGAGTTGGCCTACCAGCTCGGCGGCAGGAAGGCATTCGCCCGCATCCGGGCGGACGACGAGAAGGCCACCAGCCCCGGGGATGCGCTCCGGGAGCTGATGAAGGAGTATGGGCCCTGCCTGATCCTGGTCGACGAATGGGTGGCCTACGCCCGGCAGCTCCACGATCAGAGCGACCTCCCCGCGGGCGGGTTCGAGACCCAGTTCACCTTCGCCCAGGTCCTCACCGAGTCCGCCAAGCTGGCGGGCAACTGCCTGCTGGTGATCAGTCTTCCGGCCTCCGACACGGCGGGGTCGCCGCACACCCAGGCGGACGATGCCGAGGTGGGCGGCGTGCGCGGGCGCGAGGCCTTGGATCGGCTGCGCAACGTGGTGGGGCGGATCGAGTCTTCCTGGCGTCCGGCCAGTGCCGAGGAGGGCTTCGAGATTGTCCGGCGGCGGCTGTTCGAGCCCCTGGCGGGCCCGGAACAGTTCAAGCAGCGCGACCTTGTCGCCCGGGCCTTCGCCGAGCTGTACCGGGCCCAGGCCGCGGAGTTCCCGCCGGAGTGCCGCGACGCCGACTACGAGAAACGGCTCAAGGCAGCCTTCCCGATCCACCCCGAGGTCTTCGACCGGCTCTACACCGATTGGTCCACGCTGCTCAAGTTCCAGCGGACGCGGGGGGTCCTGCGCCTGATGGCGGCGGTCATCCACAGCCTCTGGGAGAAGGGCGACCGCAACCCCCTGATCCTGCCCTCGATGATCCCCATCGACGACCCGCGCGTGCTGTTCGAGCTGACCCGTTACCTCTCCGACAACTGGGTGCCCGTCATCGAGAAGGACGTGGACGGGCCGAACTCCCTGCCGCTGCGCATCGACGGCGATGTCCCCAACCTCGGCAAGGTCCACGCGACGCGACGGGTGGCACGCACCATCTACATGGGCTCGGCCCCGACCGCGGCCGCGGCCCACCGGGGCCTGGAAGACCGCCGGGTCAAGCTCGGCTGCGTGATGCCCGGAGAGTCCCCGTCCATCTTCGGGGATGCCCTGCGCCGGCTGGCGGCCGCCGCGACGTACCTCTATCAGGACGGGCCCCGGGTCTGGTACTCGACGCAGCCGACGGTGACGAAACTGGCCGAAGACCGCGCCGAACAACTCCGGCGCGATCCCGACAAGGCCGCCATGGAACTCGACGCACGCCTGCGCGCGGAACTCCGGCGCAGCGGCGACTTCGCCCGCATCCACCCCCTGCCCCGGTCCACGGCGGATGTTCCGGACGATCGGGATGCACGCCTCGTGGTGCTCGGGCCCGAGCAGGCCTACAGCAAGGAACCCGGATGCCCCGCCGAAGCCGCCGCCAGGGCCTTCCTCGAATCCCGCGGGAACGCGCCACGGCTCTGCCGCAACACACTCGTGTTCCTGGCGCCGGACAGGGTGCGCCTGCAGGACCTCGACGAGGCGTTGCGCAAATTCCTGGCCTGGGAGTCCATCCTGGAGGAGAAGGACACGCTCGATCTCTCTCCCTTCCAGGTCAAGCAGGCCAATACCCAGAAGGACGCGGCCGACGGTACGGTATCCGCCCGCATCCCGGAAACCTACCAATGGCTCCTCGTGCCCGTCCAGGCGACGCCGCGGGATGCCGTGACGTGGCAGGCCATCCGGCTCTCCGGCAGCGAGGGTCTGGCCGCCCGGGCCAGCCGCAAACTCCGCAACGACGAGTTCCTGGTCACGGGCCTGGGAGGCACCCGCCTGCGCATGGAACTCGACCGCGTACCCCTCTGGCGCCTGCCTGCCGCGACGCCGGGCCCCGCGGCGCAGGCAGGCGGGAACCACGTCGCCATCCGGCAGCTCGCGGAGGACTTCGCCCGGTACCTCTACCTGCCCCGGCTGCGGGACACGTCGGTCCTCCTCCGCGCCATCGAGGACGGACTCGGCCTCCTGACCTGGGAGCAGGATACGTTCGCCTACGCCGAAGCCTACGACGAGGAGGAGGGTCGCTACAGAGGCCTGCGGGGCGGGAAGACGGTGGTGCTGGGAGCAGACGACGGGCAGGGCCTGCTGGTGAAACCGGACATCGCACGCGCGCAGCTCGACGCCGAAGTGCCGACACCGCGGGTCGTCGGACCCACGCCGCCGGGTCCCGGCCCCGGCCCTGGCCCAGGCCCAACTCCCGGCCCTGTGCCGCCGCCCGGCCCCACGCCCCCGAAGCGCTTCCATGGGACGGTCGTTCTCGACGCCACCCGCGTGGGCCGCGATGCCGGGGTCATCGCCAAGGAAGTCATTGCCCACCTGGAAGGGATCGTGGGAGCCAAGGTGACCGTGACCCTCGAGATCGAGGCCGAAATCCCCACCGGCGCCTCCGAGCACGTCGTCCGCACGGTCACCGAGAACTGCCGCACCCTCACGTTCGACAGCCATGGGTTCGAGAAGGAGTAGGGGAGACGAAACGGACACATACGGACACCTACGGACGGGGAGAGGGAAGGAAGGGGCAGGCAGGGCTCCGAACGGCGTCTCTCTTTCCCCGTCCGTTACGTCCGTTGTGTCCGTAGGTGTCCGTTTCCCTTTCTCCCCCGTCCCATGCGTTCTGCCCGTTCCCCCGCCGGAACACGGACTGCGGAGGATTGAGGACGCATGTGTCCGGTTGCCCGACAGCTCATGGTAGCCGCCGAACCGCCACTGCCGCGGGT
>JAFGRS010000435.1 GCA_016935045.1 Lentisphaeria bacterium
ACACCGAGGCCCGCATGGTGCTCTACAACGCGGTACTGCGGGCCGGAGCGCAGCCGGACCTCCGCGAACGCCTGGCAACGGCCTTCCGCGAGGCCCTGGCCGGCGACAGGCCGGAACCCCTGAAGGCCTATCTTCTGGACCAACTCCAGTACATTGCCGGCAACGACTGCCTGGCGGCCGTCGCTCCCCTGCTGCGGCAGCCCGGTCTCTGCGACGGCGCCGCCCGGGTGCTGACCGCGGTCGGGACGCCGGAGGCCGGGGCGGTGCTGGCGCGAGCCCTGCCCGGCAGCGCCGGCGCCGTCCGTCTTTCCCTCATCCAGGCCCTGGCCAGGGTCCCCCATCCGGAGGCCGTGCCGGAGTTGCTCGCCGCGGCCCGGGGGGAAGATGGGGACCTGCGCCTGGGGGCCCTGCGGGCGTTGGCAGCCGTGGCGGATCCCGGAATGGGGACCGTGCTCCTGGATGCTGCCCGGCAGGGGAAGGGGTATTCCGGGGCCAGGGCGGTGGATGCCTTCTTCGCCTTCCTGGGGAAGAGGGTCCGGGCCGGCCAGGGGGCGGAGGCAGTGGCCCTGGCCCTCGGCCTGACGGAACAGCGGCCGGAGGACGCGCACATCCGGGCCGCCGCCATGGAGGTGTGCGGCGCGGCGGGCGGGGAACGGGCGGTGAGGGCCGTCCTCGAGGCCCTCGGCAGCCCCAGCCCGCGGGTGCGTCGCAGCGCCGGTCGTGCCCTGCAGGCCTTGCCGGTGGCCGAGACCACGCCGGGGCTCACGGCCATGCTCGAGAAAGCCCCGCCCGAACAGCGCTCCGAGGTGCTGGCTCTGCTGGGGGAACTGGGCGCCCGTGGCGCGCTTGCCGCCGTGCGCCGGCAGGTGCAGGCCGAAGACGCCGGCACGCGCGCCGCCGCCGTCGCCGCCTGGGGAGCCATCGCCGGTCCCGAGTCCCTCGAGGATCTGGTTGCCCTGCTGACGGACAGGCGGGAGGGGGTCGCCGAGGCCGCCGGCCGCGCCCTTGGGGCCATGTCCGATCCCGGCGTCGGCGGCCGCCTGGCGGAACTGGCCCGGGTCGCCCAGCCCGCCGCCGCCGCGGCCATCCTGGGCACCCTCGCCCGCCGGCTGGACACGGGCGGGGCCGACGCGGTGGCCGGCTTTCTCACCGCGGCGAACGCGGACGTCCGCCGGGCCGCTCTCGAGGCGCTTGCCGTCCTCGGCGGCCCCGGCCAGATGCGCCCCATCGCGGCACGCGCCGCGGGCGGGAGCGAGGCGGGGGAACTCAAGGCCGCGCAGACGGCGATGATCGCCATCGCCAGACGCTCGGCCCGGCCCGAGGTGACCGGCCCCGTCGTCATCGAGGCCCTCGGCCAGGCCCGTGGTCCTGCCCGGTCGGCCCTGGTGGGCGTCCTCCCCGCCGTCGCCGGACCACAGGCCCTCGCTACCGCGACGGCATGCCTGCGCGACCCCGACGGAGAAGTGCGGACGGCCGCAGTCCGAGCCCTGGCGGACTGGCCGGACGCCGGCGCCCTGCCGGCCCTGCTCGAGGTGGTGACGGAGAGCGACGTCGAGACCCATTACGTCCTTGCCTTTCGGGGGACGATGCGCCTGCTCCGGGGGGAGGACGGTCCTCCGGACGCCCAGTTGCGTGCCTACAGCCGCGCCATGGAACTGGCCCGCAGGCCGGACGAGAGAAAGCTGGTTGTGGCCGGGATGGGCACGATGCAGGACGGGTCCGTTCTGCCCGTGTTGACGGGGTATCTGGACGATGCCGACCTGCGGGCGGAGGCGGCCGCGGCCATCACCCAGGTGGCGTTGACGGTGCGGGGCGATGCCGGCGTGGCCGCGCTGCGGCGGCTCTTGGCGCGGGTGACCGACGAGGCGGCCCTCGAACGGGCCCGGGGGGCACTCGCCGACATCGACAAGTATGCCGGCTGCGTGGTCCTGTGGAGTGTGTCGGGGCCCTATACGGAGGGGAACAGGGGGCACACGGAGATCTACGCGGTGGCCTTTGCGCCGGAGAAGGACCCCGGCTCGGCCACCTGGTCGCGGGTGGCGGGGGCCAAGGACGGCCGTGTGGACCTGCTCGAGGTCCTGGGCGGGAGCAATCGCTGCGCCTACATGCGTTGCGGCATCCGGGTCCCGAAGGCCACGGAGGCGCTCCTCGAAGTGGGCAGCGACGACGGGGTCAAGGCCTGGCTGAACGGCAAGGTCGTGCACGAGAACAACGTGCCCCGGGCGTTCACGTGGTGCGAGGACTCCGTCAAGGTGAGCCTGGATGCGGGCGACAACGTACTGCTGCTGAAGGTCACCCAGGGCGGCGGGGACTGGGCGGCCAATGCACGCATCCGGGCGTTGGACAAGACCCCCCTCGAAGGTCTCGAACTGACGGCCGGCCCCCGCTGAAGGAGGTGCAGAGATGCTGCAACGTGTTCTTGGAGCCACCGGAATCGAGGTCTCGGTCCTCGGTTTTGGCGGCGCCCCCATCGGCTTTCTGGAGGCGAGTCGCCGGCAGGTGTCCCGGATCCTCCGCGGCCTGCTGGACGAAGGCGTGAATCTGATCGACACGGCGGCCATGTATGCGGGTTCGGAGGAAGCCATCGGGGAGGCCCTCGAAGGGCGTCGTGACGAAGTGGTCCTGGTCAGCAAGTGTCCGGACGCGACCCAGGACGGCCCGGATTGCTGGCGGGCCCCCGCCATCCTGGCCTCGGTGGAGCGTTCCCTGCGCCGTCTGCGCACGGATCGGCTGGATGTGGTGCTGCTGCATTCCTGCGACCGGGATGTGCTCGATGGCGGGGAGGCCCTCGGGGCGCTGCTCGAAGCGCAGGCCCAGGGCAAGATACGGTTTGCCGGCTACTCCGGTGACAACACCGCGGCGTCCCGCGCCGCGGACCTGGCCGACATCACCGTGATCGAGACCTCCGTGAGCATCTGTGACCAGGCCAATCTGCAGTCCGTGGTGCCGAAGGCATGCGCGGGGGACATCGGGGTCGTCGCGAAGCGCCCGATTGCCAACGCCGCCTGGCGCCCCCTGACCGATCAGAGGGGCCTCTACCGGGAGTACGCGAAGACCTACACCGAGCGTTTCCGGGCCATGGATCTCTCCCTCGAAGCCCTGGGTATCGAGGGGGACCCGGCGGAGGTGTGGCCGCGGGTGGCCCTGCGCTTCACCCTGTTCCAGCCGGGGGTCCATGCCGCCATCGTGGGCACCTGCAGCCCGGAACACGCCCGGGCCAATCTCGCGGCCATCGCGCAGGGCCCCCTCCCTGACGCCGCCGACGCGGCCATTCGGGCCGCCTTCCGCAGAGCCGAGAAGGCCTCGGGAAAAGCCTGGGAAGGCCAGACCTGACCGCCAGGCCTCGCCATGTGGATCGCAGGGCGCGCGCACGTGGAACGCCCGGAGAAGATGCGTTGGAGCCCGCCGTCCTCGGCGGTATGCCGAACCCATGCACGGACGGCGGAGGGCAACCGACGCCGGGAAGAGCTCTGCAGGAATGGGCGTTCCCCTTGCGCGCGCCGGTGCGTTCGGGACCACGGTCCGCATGGGGCCGACGGAGCGGCGGAGCGCAACGGAGGGTCAGGGAGGGGACGGGGCCGGCGGCTTGCCGCTCCCCGCGGGGGTGCTTTCGTAGCCGTATTCTGCTGCGGCCGCGGTCCCGAGCGCGTCCACGAGCAGGCTGCCGAGGTCGACCGGGATCCCGGCGGTCACGCCGGCGGCAACGGCGGTCCCCCGGCTCAGGCTGTGCTCGGCTCCTTCGAGCACCAGGCTGGTGTAGAATCCCAGCTCGGCCGCGCTCATCATGTGCCGGCGGACCTCCGGGTCAAGGGTTCCGCATCGGTCCGCGAGGATCCTCTGGTAGATGCGTCCCGGGCTGCTGATGCCGTAGCCCGTCACGGTGCCGTCCTTCTCGAAGTTGCGGAAGAGGGGGTTGACCTGGGAGAGCCCCTCCGCGTGGATCTCGTAGTATCCCGGCTGATCGAGGAGCAGGTCGAGGAGTCCCTCGCTGCAGATCAGCCTGCCGGACTGGACCGTGGTGGCGTGGGCGCTGTTGGGCAGGTGCCAGCCGGTGACGACGTGGGCCGTGGCCCCGTTGCGGAAACGGATCTCCGTGTCCACCATGTCGTAGCCCCGCACGGCAAGGGGCCTGAGGGCGGGGAGCCTGTGGGAGTATCCCGTGGCCCGCACCGCCACTGGAGCCAGGTCGACAATCTTGATGAGGGCGTCGCACATGTGCACGGTCAGGAAGCTGATGGGGGTGTTCCTCTCGGCATAGTCCGGGCTGGCGAAGAACATGGGCACGTGGTTCGGGTCGGCCACCAGGAGCTTGTCCAGCATGTACCACACCGCCACCTGCAGCTCCCCGTAGCGGCCGCTGCGGTAGCGGGCCTCCGCCTCCTTGATCCTCGGGTCCTCGCGCTTGTGGAAATCGACCCCCAGCAGTCGACCCGAGGCGCGCGCGGCCTGGATCATCGCATGCGTGTCCCGCACCGTCGCGGCGGTCGGCTTCGGCACCACCACGTCCAGCCCAGCCGCGAAGCTGTCGATGGCCGGACCGGCATGAATGTGGTCCGGCGTGTTGACCTGGACCACGTCCAACTCCACCTCGGCCAGCATCTCCCGGTGATCCCGGAAACGACGCCCGGGAGCGATGCCGTAGGTATCGCAGAACCAGGTCCGGAAGGCGTCGTTGGGATCGGCCACCGCCGCGATCTCGAGCAACGGGGAGTAGTCGCTGTGGAAGTAGAGATGCCGGTAGATCTCCCGGACCACCGACCCGACGCCCACCACTCCGACCCGCAGTCTGTCCATCCGGCCTCTCCTCGCTCCCCGAGCGCCCCGGCACTGCCTGGCAGGCGGACCCTGGGACGCTTTCCGGCCCCGGGATGCGCGGAGGCCCCTGGGCCTCAGGGAGCTTTGCTGCCCTTGGCCATCGGCGCGGGGTCGTCCGTCATTTCCTGGCCGCTCAACTGAATGAAGCGTTGCTGCAGGATCAGGTCCCGTTTGGCTTCGCGTTCCTCGAGCAGCCGCCTCATGGCCTGCAACTCGGCTTCGAGCCGATTCAGCTCGAGGCGCTGGTTCTGTTGGGAGGCGTCGAAGGCCCGTTCGAGGACACTCTTGAGTTCCTGGCGGGCCTCTGCCATGGCTCGCCGCGCCTCGGACGCCTCCGCGCCCTTGGCCGCGGCCGCGGCGGCGGCGAGTTCCTGGACCCGGCGCCCGAGCATCCGTGCCCGGCTTTCGAGCTGCTCGATGGCCGCGAGCCGGGAGAACTCGGTGGGGTTCCGACGGTTCACCCTGTCCATGCGCAGAAAATGATCCGCCAGGCGACGCAGATAGGGTGCGGGGTCCCCCTCGCCGCTGTCCAGCAGCCGGCGGACTTCGGCAAAGATGTCGGGGCTGTTCCGACTGAAATAGTCCAGCATGGCCGCCATGTCGACACCGGGGTGTGTCGCGTCGAGGTGCTGCCGCACGGTCTGGACGAGGGCGGCGGCCGGCGGCGGGGTTTCGGTCTGGGCGGAGGCGGCGGCCGGCGGCGGGGTTTCGGTCTGGGCGGAGGCAGCGGCCGGCGGCGGGGTATCGGTCTGGGCGGAGGCAACCGGGGCGCAAGCATCCCCGAGCCAGATGGCACAGGCCAGCCCGATCATGCGGGTGAAGGGGGAACCAGGCTCAGGCGACCGCCACATCCGCGGGCAGCACCATTTCCCACACATCGTCTCGGTCCCAGTCTCCGAGGTCACGTTCCTGCAGTTCGAGCAGTTCCTGGCGGCGCTGCTCCACATCCTGGCGAATGTCAAGGAGACGCTCCCTCAGGAAGAACCCCGGCATGCTGGCCGGAAGGGGAGTGGGCACTCCGGGTGCCGACACCATCTGGCGCAGGGCGCGCTCGTGGTCCGGATAGGATGGATGCAGGGGCACCAGATAGTTGCCGCCGGCGGCATCCGCGGCCTGGGCCAGAAAGGGAGTGGGGACTTCCTCGATCGCCCGCCGGACGCGTTCCGTGCGGTTGACCTGCCACGCCACTCCCAGCAGCAGGGCCAGGGAAGCCGCCCGCCAGAGCCAGCGCCGGAACACCCCCGCCGCGGCCGCCCGGCGGCCGTGATAGAGCCGGGCCGCGGCCACCAGCCGCGACGCTTCCTCACGCCCCAGATGGTGACGCTGATGCTGCGCCTGACGCTCGAGGGCCTCGATCAGAAACAACTCCGTCTGGCAGTCCGGACAACCGCGGGCGTGAATGCGCCAATGCGAAGCCTGGGGACTGTCCATCCCAGCCTCCAGCGCGCGTTCCCGCAGTATCCTACACCTGCGCTTCATACCGTTTCCAACTCTGTCTCAGGAGTTCGACGGCCCGATGCATCCGCCACAGGGCCGTGCCCTGGGGGATGGCGAGGATGCGGGCGATATCCTTGAAGCAGACATTGCCGTCGATCCGCAGCTCGACCACGTCGCGGAGGTCCTTGGGCAGACGCTGCACGAGTTCCCGGACCACGGCCATGTCGTTGGCCTCCCGAACGTTGGTCAGGGGGTCCCCCTCGTCCCGGGTTTCCGGGATCTCGGTATCCTGCTCGTTGATCTCGAATTTCCGCCGCCGGCGCTTGTCGATGGCCAGGTTGCGCGTGACCCGGAACAACCAGGGCCCGATGCTGTCGCAGATCAGCACCCGGGGGGGGGTGTGGATCAGCTTCAGGAAGACTTCCTGGCAGACGTCCTTGGCCAGGTCGACCGAGCCCAGATAGCGCATGGCATAGGCCACCAGCCGCGTCTCGTAGCGCACAAACAGCTCCTCGAAGGCCGTTGTGTCGCCATCGCGCATCAGACGCACCAGACGCTTGTCGGTCGCTTCGCGCAACTCCTCGACATACGCCCGGTCAACGAAATACCCGCTTGCACTCTGCTGGATTGCCACAGACCTGTCTTTCCTGCTCGCACCCGGCCGGCCGTGCACTTCATCGGGAACAACGACCGGACACCACACCGTATTTGGACACGCACTAGATCGCAACGGTCCAGCCGAAGACATCCTCCGCGTCTCCGACCTGAATCGCCGTATACCTCTCGTACAGGGACTGCAGCACGGGGCCGCATCCCGTTGCCGGCCCGATGCGGATGACCTCCCCGCCGCGGACGATCTCGTTGACCGGCGTGATGACCACGGCCGTGCCGCAGGCCGCGACCTCCGCGAAGGAACGGAGTTCCTCGAAGAGCACGGGGCGGACCTGTACGTCCATCCCCCGCTCCCGAGCCAGTTCCTGGAGCCCATGGTTGGTGATGCTGGGCAGAATGCTGTCGCTGCGGGGGGTGACGTAGGCCCCGTCCCGGCTGATGCCGATCAGGTTCGACGTCCCGAACTCGTCCACGTACCGGTGTTCGCGGGCATCCAGGTAGAGTTCGATGGCAAAGCCCTGCCGCTGGGCAATGAGATGGGGTTCGAGGCCGGCGGCGTAGTTCCCCGCGACCTTGACGTTGCCGACACCGAGGGGGGCCGTGCGGTCATACTGGTCCAGGACCGTGGCCCGAACGGGGGTCAGGCCGCCCTTGTAGTAGGCCCCCACCGGGGTCACGAGGACGAGGAAGGCGTACTCCGTCGCCGGGCTGACGCCGATCTGGGGCCCGCTGCCGATCAGCAGCGGACGAACGTAGAGAGAACCCCCGGTACCGTAGGGCGGCACGAACTCGAGGTTGGCCCGAATCACCCGACGGACAGCATCCAGAAAGAGCTCCTCGGGGACCTCGGGAATGCACAGCCGCCGCGCCGTTGCCGCCATGCGCCGGGCGTTGTCCAGGGGACGAAACAGACGGATCTCTCCATCCCTGCGGCAGAATGCCTTCAGCCCCTCGAAGCAGGCCTGGCCATAGTGCAGCGCCGTCGCCGCAATGTGCAGCCTGAGATAGGGCTCCTGCACGAACTCGCCGGCGTCCCAGCGGCCGTCACGCCAGACGTGACACACATGGCCGTTGGTATCCAGGTACTGGAAACCCAAACGCTGCCAATCGATACTCATCGGCAAAACCCTCGCGCGCGTGCAGGCGCAAAAACCGCAGTCATCGTTGCCTCAGTGGCACGGGGCTTAGCATATTGCCTCCCCGTCCGTCACGCAACCTCCCGCACCCTCGATCCATAAGGCCTCAGTCCAATCCGAGAATCGGCTCAGCAGGAGCTTCGCCCTCCAGTCCGAACCGACTGCGCGACGCCCCATCCCCTGGAGGGCGAAGCTCCTGCTGAGCCGATTCCCCTGGAGGGCGAAGCTCCCGCCGATTTTTTCTGGATTTGGTCTTTTTTTTCAGGGGCCGCAGGGGGCGCGAGGGCGTCCCCGGACGCGCAGGATTCCGTTTTCCGTGTCGGTTTCTGCTTCAAAACGGTGCCATAGACGCCCGTCGGAAACGGACCGCAAAAATCTATCATTTTGGTCTCACGGGGATTGGACAGGGGCCGGAATGGCTGCTATGGTAGGTGTTGTCGAAAGGACTTCAGGGCGGGATCTCCAGGGCCTTGACAAGCGTGGATATCCCATCGATTGGCAAATGACCAGTTTGGCTCCCCGAGGGCAGTACTCCCCTCCCTCCCCTCCCTCCCTTCTCCCCTCTGCCCCCGGGGGGCCTCTTTTTTGCCCCCACAGGAACCAGCGGCACGGGTGTTCGTCGTCGACACCGAGACGGAGTGAGCCGCGGCCGGAAAACGTTCCCCCCCCCGCGTCGCGGCCGCCGCCCCCCTCCCGTTTTCCGGACAGGGCGCGGCCGGAAAACAGCCCCCCCGGACGGACGGGTATCCTTGCTCTTACGGGCGCTCCGTCGGGATGCCCTTGGCGGCGGCGTGACAATCCTGCAGCCATTGTGGGCCGGGAGACGCGATGGCCGCGGCAAAACGGCGCTACAGTATGCGGCAAGGCCGGGGGCGTTGTAGGGTCCCCGGCGCGCAGGAGTCGTCATGGGATTGAGAGTTTTGACCGCTGCCCTTGCGGCATGGGGGTGTTGTCTGCCTGCTTCAGAGCCCTCGGTTTCCGGTCCCACGGGCCCGGGCTGGAAGCAGGTCTTTGCCGACGAGTTTGAGGGGATGGCGGCCGACCTGGACCGGATTTGGGAGTCTCAGAACGGGCCCAGCGGTCACATTCTGTGCAGCCGCTGGCGGGAGAATGCCGTTCTCGAGGGCGGTCTGCTGCGGCTGGTGGCGCGGAAGGAGCCGCGGGGGGGGCAGGAATGGACGGCCGCGAGCCTGTGGACGCGGCGGACCTTCCGCTACGGCTACTTCGAATGTCGCTACCGCTACGCCCCCGCCACGGGCACCAACAACTCCTTCTGGATCATGACCCGCGGCAGGGCAGCCCCCCGCTTCGAGATCGACATCAACGAGGGGCACTACCCCAACGAAGTAAACATGAACCTGCACAACCACAGCGGCGAGCACTGGTCCAGGGGGGGACGCTGGTACCTCGGGGGCCAAGGCCCCGGATCGGGGCAGGACGAGGCGGGATTCCAGTTTGCCCTCGATCCGCCCCTGCGTGCGGCCGGGCTGCGGTTGGTTTCCGGGGACGGCGATGCTGTCCGGCTGATGGAGTTCCGGGCATTTCCCCCAAGCAACGAGGGGTATCCGAGCGTCTTCCCGAACCTCATCGAGGCGCAGCCGGAGGTGCCGAACCTGGCCCGCGGAGCCGCCGTCGAGGCCAGTTCGGTGCTCGAAGCCCGCTACGGACCGGAGAGGGCCATCGACGGGCTGCTGGGGACCGCCTCCCGTTGGGTCAGCGCCCGGGGCGGGCCTCCGCACGTCTTCACGCTGACCTTCGACCGTCCCCGGAAGATCGGCTGCATCCAGTTCATCAGCGGCTGGCAGAACGGCGAGCAATGGCAGGACATCGTCAACGACTTCCGCATCGAGTACCGGGAAGGAGAGGACTGGCGCCCCGTGCCCGGCGCGGACCGCGGGACCCTGACCGGCCGTTCACAACCCGCGGCGGCCGACGGCCCCAACCTGGCAAACGAGTTCCACACCTATGCCCTCGAATGGACCGAGGACGAACTGGTCTACTTCTTCGACGGGCAGGAGATCCGCCGGCAGGCCCATGACATCTGCCGCGGCGAAGCACACGTGTTCCTGAGCCTTGCCGTCATGGGGTGGGCCGGACCCGTCACGGATGCCATCGACGGCACATCCATGGACGTGGACTACGTTCGCGTGTGGCAGCGCGCGGAAGCGGAATAGCGGTCCGGGACCTCTGCCGGCGGGCATCCGCGGACGCTCCATCGTGCCCGAGATCAAGGGGCGTGGCGACGGCAAGAGCCAGGCCCTCTGCGAGCGGGATTCCCCTGCCCCCGAGAGACGCGTCAACGCCATCCGCGCCCGCCGCACAACCCCCGCCCCGCCCTGGCAGAGAGCGGAAGCACCTCCGCACGGCGGGTTCTCGGCCCGTTGCGGGTGGTGCCTCCCCTTGCATAGTGTCTGATTCGTTGCACGTTCTTGGCATGAGAACGTTGGGACAACTTCTGGGTTCAGCGGCGCGAACAGGACTCCTTCGCGTGCTGGCTTAGGGTCCGCACGGAAATAACTTCACATTTTGGCGAGGCGCCGCATGGTCATCCGCAAGGCACGAGGAGGGCGCATACCCTAAGG
>JAFGRS010000436.1 GCA_016935045.1 Lentisphaeria bacterium
CAGCATGCTGCCGTCCGGAAAACGCCGGTGAAAGAGCCCCTGACTGCCGCTGACGGTGGGCGTGGGGTGCAGTCTGGGGGGGGTGTCGAGCCTGGTTGCCTGGCCCCGGTGGAGTTCGTACCAGGGCGCGTCCCGGCCGGGGAATGCCTGTCCGTAGACCTTGCCGTTGCGGTCGCGGACGACGGTGCTGCTGCCATGCCGGCGTTCCCTCTCCGGGAGCAGGGGGGTGGCCGTACCCGATGTCGGGTCGAAGGCAACGATCTGGCTGGCGGTATTGCCGACCGCAAAGTAGAGGATCCCGGCGTCATCGGTCGCGACGTGGCGCTGGTACTGCTGCCAGTTTTGGCGATACACGTGGCCGTAATCGCGGAATTCTCCGCTCCGGGGGTCGTAGGAAACCACACCGCTCTGCGGGTAGCTGACCGACCAGATCACGCCCCGGTCGTCCTCGGTCATGCCCATGGCCATCTGCGGGGCCGTCCGGTGCGTGCAGGTGAATTCCCGCCGTTCGGGGTCGAATTCGTAGAAGTGGCTGCCGAAATGGGTGTAGAAGCGGTTTCGGGAGGACAGGATCGAGGCGAAGGGGGAATCCCCTCCCGTGGGAGCCGGGATCGGGAATTCCTCCGTTTTCCCCGTCTCGGCGTCGACCAGAAGCAGTTCGTAGCAGCCCCGGTGATCCATGAGCCAGGCCAGCACGATGTTCCGCCCGCTCGCGTCGGCGGTCGCGACGATGCCGCGATGGTTCGAGAGCGGCGTCGCCACCCCGTGGTCCAGGAAGCCGTTGCCGAGATCCACGCTCACCGCCGGTGCCGCACGCTCGACCATGGCCCATGCCCCCAGAATGGAGAGACCCAGAAGAAACGGATGGTTCAGCCTCATTGCAGGTTCCCATTCGCGCCTGCCGTCACGTCGCGGCAATTGCGGGTCAGTCCTCTAAATTCACTTTATCCGCCTTCGATTCTCAGCATGAATACATCTTCGAGGCGCCGCAACAGCTCCGCCCTGCCTTGGTCTGCGGCCCATGGGAATCCCTTCGGCGCGGCGGACGGATCCCGTCCAGAGTTGATTCTTCGGACACGGGGCTTCCGCTACGGAGAAAAGGAAACTCATCTGGGTATCTTGCCTTGATAAAGTCAAAGTAGAGGACTGACCCGCTTTGCCTCGCGGGATGGCGTTCAGGGCGCCTCCGAGACGACCTCCCTGGCCTCGCCATTGACCCGAACAGTGACCTTGCGCGGCGTCGGAGAGGTGATCCGGTAGGAGGTTACCGTGCCATCCCGCCACGAGCACGCGACCGCGAAGCCGCCGCGGGCACGCAGGCCGGAGAAGGACCCCTCCTTGGCCCACGCTTCCGGGCAGGCCGGCAGCAGCGTGATGACGCCGTCCTGACTCTGCAGCAGCATTTCGGCGATGGCCCCGGTGATACCGAAGTTCCCGTCCATCTGGAACGGAGGATGGTTGCAGAAGAGGTTGGGCAGCGTGTTGTGGGTGAGCAGTCCGCGCACCATGATGCCGGCGCGTTCGGCCTCCCCGAGGCGGGCCCAGATGGCGCAGCGCCAGGGCCAGGTCCAGGAGCGCCGGCTGTCGCCGATGGTGGTGTTCACGGTGAAGGGCTCTCCGGTGGTTTCTTCGCGGTCGTTGCTGCGTGCCCTGAGGGACACGATGGCGGCGCGGGCAAGATCGGGGGTGCCGGCGAGGGTGATCTGGCGGCCGGGGTAGACGGCAAAGAGGTGGGAGGTATGCCGGTGGGTGTCGGTGGGCTCGTCCCGGTCCTCCTGCCACTCCTGGAGCTGTCCCCAGCGCCCGATCCGGTTGGGCGCCAGGCGCGCCTGCATGTCGGCGACCTTCGCCTGGAACTCCGCGTCCACCTCGAGAACCCGGGCCATATCGAGGCAGTTCTGGAACAGGTCCCAGAGGATCTGCTGGTCGTGCATGACCCCGTCCTCGCGGGGACCGTGTTCCGGCGACCAACCGTTCGGGGCCACCAGGGAACCATCGGGAAGCTCCTTGAGATGGTCCTCCCAGAACTCGCATATCTCCTTCACCACCGGGTACGCCCGGGTGCGGAGAAACTCGTCGTCACGGGTGAAGACCCAGTGTTCGTAGAAATGGAGTGCGAACCAGGCGGCGGCCGGGATGTTCCACTGCCAGCCGTTGCCCCCGAAGATGTTCATCGACGTGCGCGCGGTCCAGCCGCGCACGGTGTCGCCGAAGGCCTTCCGGGTGGCGATGCGGCACGGTTCCAGGGCCGCCACGACGAAATCGAGCAGCGGCTCGTGGCACTCCGGCAGAGCCGTGGTCTCGGCAGCCCAGTAGTTCATCTGGACGTTGATATTGGTGTGGTAGTCGCTGGCCCAGGGCGCCTTGTTCCGGTCGTTCCAGAGCCCCTGCAGGTTGGCCGGCAGCCCGCCGGGGCGCGAACAGCTTGCCAGGAGGTAACGGCCGTACTGGAAGAGGAGCTGTTCGAGCTGGGGGTCCCGACCTCCGCTGCGGTAGGCGGCCAGGCGTCGGTCGGTCGGCAGGGCGAGGACCTCGGGGGCCGTCCGGCCCCAGTCCACAACCACCCGCGCCAGCAGCGCCGAGAGGTCGGCGACGTGGGCACTCCTGAGTTGCTCGTACGTCCTGGCCGCGGCGGCCGCGATCTCCCGGTCGACGACCGGGACGGGATCCTCCCCGCGCCACCCTGCCGCGTAGTCCGGCCGGTAGTCGGTGCGGGCGTCGAGGAGCAGCACCAGGCTGTCACACCGCGCGAAGCTCAGGCTCTCCCCTGCCGCTGTCACCCGGCCGCCCGTCGGCAGGACCCGGAGCCGACAGGCGTGCCGGAGCCCGTTCGGCATGCTGCCGGAAGCAGCGATTCCCGTCTCGTCCGTGGTCACGGTCGTGTCCGGTTGACCGGGCCTGAGGC
>JAFGRS010000437.1 GCA_016935045.1 Lentisphaeria bacterium
CGCGGTAGGGCGGTTGTCTCGACCGCCCAGTTTTCTCGGCGGGCGGGACACCCGCCGTACTCTCGGCGGGCGGGACACCCGCCGTACCTGCCTGTCTATTCGCCCGGGCCCCCGCGGTTCCGGGGCATGCCATCGGTCTTCTTCGCGCCCGAGTACGCGTAGGTCTGGAAGAAGATGCGGATATCCGATATGCCGTTGCCGTCGCGCGGCTGGCCTTCGTCGTCCAGGATAGGCCCTCCGGCCATGGGGAGGCCGTAGATCAGGCGTCGGAGGGCTTCGTCGCGGTCGGAATGCAGCGTGCCCGCGGGGATGATCAGCAGCCAGTGGGTGTTCCAGACCGAGCGCCCGATGAGGCGGCTGTCCCGGGCGACTTCGTTCTCACTGAAGCTGCCGCTGTCGTGGTACGCCCGGAAGGAGGCGTACCGCCGGATGGCGGCCAGTTCCCCGCTGAGGGAATCGAATACGGGGATCCAGTCCGGGTCCCTGAGATCCCCACCGTCGATGGGAAAGGGCACGGGCACCAGTTGATCCAGAACCGTCCAGTCCCGGGTCTCGCCGCTGTACCCGGTGGGGGAGCGCATGCGATCCTGGCCGATGGGGACCAGATAGACCCGAGGAGTCTGGGCCAACCCGCTCTCCGCCAGAGTGTCGTAGTTGCTGAACCAGACCCCCACCGAACGAATCTTGGTGGCGAAGTTGGTCGAATCGTAGGCGCTGTCTCCTCCCCACAACGGCTGGCCGAAGAAATTGGTGCCGAACTCGATGTGCGTGGCGAAGGGGATGATCAGTCCCGGTTCGGTCGCCTGCTGCGGGTAGAAGGGCCGGCAGTAGCGCCGGAAGGCGGGCTCGACCAACAGACTCTCACAGAGACAGGCGGCCAGGTTCTGGCGCCATTGGCTGTCGTCCGTGGAGGCGCTGCTGAGGTGATACAGCTCGCGGCGAAGGGAGAACCGGTTCGTCTCGGTCTGGGGGTTGTTGAAGCCCAACTGGCCCCGCAGCACGAGATTCCAGTTCAGCATCATCCTCGCCAAGGCGTCGGCCAATCCCGGATCCCCCTGGGTTCCCGCCAGATGCGGTTGCCCGTCCTGCACCAGCCCGATCGCCCGGGAACGTACGATCTGGGTCAGGAAGACACTCCCCGAGCCCCGGGCATCCTCGTCCAGCAGGTTGGTCTCGTAATCGTAGGCCCGGGCGGCCAGGTACACATAGCGCGCCGCCAGGTCGAACTGGGCCCGGTACTTCTGCAGGGCGTCGTTGCGGAAGACGCGGAATGCCATGTCCTTGTAGCGGCTCTCCTGGAGGTGTGCCGCGGTCTGCTGTCGGAACCGCAGCCGGTCTTCGAGCAGGCGCACGCCCCGTGAGAGCGCCGTCAGGTAGCGTTGCTGGGCCTGCTGCAGGGCTTCGTGCAGGACATAGATCTCGTACCGGGCACTGGCTTCCTGGCGGATCATCTGCTGCAGTTGGGTGAGCTGCTGCAGGGCCGCGAACCCGCCGTGCAGGGTTGTGACCTCGATGTTCGTCTCCGCCTGAGCGATTTCCTTGGCAAGGCTCATGTCGAACTCGGCCCGGCCCTCGGCGTCGGCGAGATATTCCAGGGCCTTGGCATAGACCGTCCCCGCCAGCCGGATGGCCCCCCGGGCCCCGGAGGTCACATCCACCGACAACCCCGCGCTCTGCGGCAGGAATTCCGCCATGGCATTGGAGATGTAGATGGCCGCCGCGGCCGTGCTGCGCAGCCAGTACTGGCGTTTGCGCGAGCCGACAATCATGTCGTTGTAGCTCTCCTGGGTGTCTTTGCCCTGGTTCAGGATGAGGATCTCCTCGGCATTCAGGTCGTATTGGGCCTGGAGCAATGCAGCCTGGTCCTCGATGTTGGCCAGGAGAGTGTCATAGTCCACGATGGCACGGAGGAAGCGGCCGCGGGCCTGCAGCATCTCGGACATGGCCATCTGGATCTCGCCGGCCGCCGGGCGTTGTCCGGTCCAGGAGTCCGGCTTCACGATGCCGAGCCCCGCGGTGGACAGGTGGTAGGTCACTTCCGTCGCGGTGGAGGAGAGGATGCCATCCGCATCGACGTTGAGTTCCTCGACGGTCACCGCGAAGGTCTCCGTGGAGGCCTGGTCCTGGTAGATGTCGACAAGCTGGGAAGGGTCCACCAGCATGTAGTGGTAGAGGTCGGGACCGCTGTAGCCCGCGGGATAGGCGCCGGCAGGGCCGATGTCTTCCCCGTAGGGACTGCCGAACACCTCGATGAGGCGGTTGCGGAAATCCACCTCGCGGTCCACGACCGTCTGCCGGAACAGGTTGAGGTCATCGGCCTGACGGCGCAGGAGTTGCGTCGTGCCGTTGGCATGGGCAAAGACCACCCCCGCGTTGGTGAGGGCCTGGGATGCCCGGGCGTGGATCTGCTCGAAGTGCGTCTGGCCCGCGTCGATCTGCACCGGGTCGATGTCGAACGGTATGGCGTTGCGGGCCAGGCCGAGGGGACTGAGGCCGCTGTCGGCGTTGTCGAGTTGTGACTGGATGTCGCGGTAGGCCGCGGTGATCTCCCGCAGTTCCGGCACGGTGGTCCGGTCGATCCGGCGGACATCGGGGAGCAGGGACCCCGGCGTGTCCGCGACCAGGCTGAAGCGCACCTTGATCGCCATGCCCGCGTACGGGTCGAGGCTCACCTGCATGGGGATGGTCGCGGCGGGATCCGTCGGGTCGGGCACGCCCCAGCTCCTCCGGTCTTCGGTGGAGGTATAGAGCTCCTCCCACTCGTAGCTGGTCACGTCGTCACCGGGGTCGGCTGGGGTCCCGTTGTCATCGATCCGCTGGACGCCGACCTCGACCCGGACGGCATCGCCCCCTGAGCGCAGGCCCACGGTGTCCCACCAGGAGAGCACGGCGTTGGTACTCCCCGCGGGGACGCTGACCGCCGTCATGAGTTCGAGGCCGTGCACGATGCCGGTCGCGTAGGTGCCGGTGCCGCCGTTGCAGGCCATGGCTGTCGAGGCCGAGTGGTACCACGGATCGATCACCGCACCACTGGTCTCGGCGTGCCACTCGCCCGTTGCGCTCCAGTTGCCGGAGCCACTCTCGAAGTCGTCCTCGAAGAGCACTGTCGCGGGGGTCTCGGGGTCGGTGATCGCCGCCACGGCGACGTCATCGACATACCAGCCGACATCACGGTCGTCGGTGGGCAGGATGGCGTTCCCCACCATCCAGTCGAGATAGGCCCCCATCCCCGCGCGCAATCCCCACTCGGACACTCCCCAGGCCCGCTCCGGATCTTCGTCTTTGTAGCCCTGCCACTGCAGTTCCGGGTCCTCGACATAGCGGGACCGGTACGTCAGGCTGACGATCTCGGCGCCGGTGCGCGCCTTGGCCGCAGCCGCCGAGGCGAAAAGGCGCTCGTCCAGGTAGTCGACCGTCACCGGCACCCCACCGACCAGAACCGACTCGGCGCGCGATACCCAGGTGAAGTTGGGATGGGCCAGAAGAGCGTAGTACCCTTGCGTGGCCGTGAGGTAGTGGCCCCACGCATCGCCGTGGCCCTGGGGATACAGGCGCCGGGCGTCCGCCTCGTCCAACACCCCGTCCGGCTCACCGGTGATGTCGTCGCAGATGTCGTAGTTCAGGGCATAGGCCACCTCCCCGAGGTCGCCGGTGAAGTTCCAGGCCAGGCGGTTGTAGATGGGAGCCTGACGCGTGCCCGGTGCCAGCATATCGTCCCGGCCCCGTAGCAGCGCCAGTTCCTCGTCCAGCAGCGAAGAGGTCTGGTTGGTGAAGGCGTAGATCGACGACAGCATCTCGATGTATGCCTCTGACGGGCTCAATCCGAAACCCAGGGTCGGATCGCAGGCGTCCCCGTAGGCCTCATTGCCCAGGAGCAGGTAGAGCTGGGCAATGCGACTGGCGGCCAGCAGCAGTGCGTTGGTGATGCCCGGAACCGCGTCCGAGCTGACCGGGGGCGTGCCCTCGATGCTCAACCCGATACCCCGGTTCAGAACCGTC
>JAFGRS010000005.1 GCA_016935045.1 Lentisphaeria bacterium
AAATACGGTGACGTTGGTGGGAGCGCCGGCGGAGGCAGCGTGCACCCGGGCCGGCGGCGCCCATACCCGCGGCGGTCTTGGCCCGCGCTCCCCGGGTGTGCGGGGCCCCGCCGCCGCCCTTGATCATGCCAATCGCGGGGTATGTTTTCTCCATCCGGGGCGGGTCGTGTCGACCGGCTCCGTCCGAGGAGTGCCGTAACGATGGATCGCAAGCCCTTTCACATCGGTGTCGCCGGCCTGGGCCGCATCGGCTGGAACTTTCACTGTGCCCGCCTCGCGCAACACCCCGACTGGCACCTCGCGGCCGTGGCCGACACGGAACCCGCGCGCCGGGCGGAAGCCGAGCAGACCCACGGCTGTGCCGCCTTTGCGGATTTCGCCGCAATGTGCCGCGGCGTGCCCCTCGATGCCGTGGTGATCGCCACGCCGACTCACCTGCACGAGCCCATGGTCATGGAGGCGCTGCGGCAGGGGCTGCACATCCTCCTCGAAAAGCCCATGGCCACGGGCTATGCCGAGGCCGAGAGGATCGTGACCGCGGCGGAGGAGGCGGGCCGCGTCCTGACCGTCTATCAACCCCATCGTCTGGCGGCCTACTTCCAGCACCTCAAGGCCATCCTGGCCGATGGCCGCATCGGCCGCATCACCATGGTGCAGCGGGGCGCCTTCAGCTTCGCCCGGCGCAACGACTGGCAGAGCCTGCGGCGCTATGGCGGCGGCATGCTGGCCAATTACGGGGCCCACTACCTGGACCAGGTCCTACACCTGGTGGGCGGCGACATCCGGCGGTCCTGGTGCAGCCTGCAGCGCGTCGCCTCACTGGGAGATGCCGACGACGTGGTCAAGGTCGTGCTGGAAACCGCCGACGGGGTGGTCGCGGACTGCACCATCAGCCAGGCCAGCGTCGGCAACCCCTACGAATTCGTCGTCTGGGGCAACACCGGCCTCGTCCAGCAGCAGGGCAAGTCCTTCCGGGTGCGCTGGTTCGACCCCGCCGCCCTGCCCCCCAAAACCCTCGACCCGCATCTGGCCAGCGAGGCCCGGCGGTATCCTCATGACAGGATCGAGGCACAGGAAGAGGTCGTGCCGGTGGACGCCTCCCGGCAGCTCGATGTCTTCGCCAATTTCGCCGCGGCCATTCGGGGCACGGCCCCGCTCTTCGTGCCGCCCCGGGAGACCCTGGCTGTCATGCGCCTCCTCGAACAGTGCCGGATCGACAGCGGCGGCATCCGGGAACTGCCGCCCGCACCCGGAGCGGCGCCGACGGCCTGACCCGGCCCGGATGCCTCCGCCGCGGAGCAAGGATGGGAGCGGCGGCGTCCCGCGGCCCCAGCTCAGTAGTATCCCGCCGGGCGCCAGGAGATGGTCATCAGGTCCTCGTTGAGGGTGTCCAGGGCCCGCATCTCGTCGGCAGTCAGCGCGAGATCGAAGACGGCGGCGTTTTCCCGGATCCGCTCGGGATGGCTGGACTTGGGGATCACCACCCAACCATGCTGCAACTGCCAGCGGATCATCACCTGCGCGGGCGAGGAGCCGTGGTCCGAGGCGATGCGACGCAGCACGGGGTGATCGAAGCGCTGGGCCCGGGCCAGGGGCGCGTAGCTCTCGATGGCGATGCCCTTCCCCTCGCAGTACTCCACCAGGCCGCGCCGGTACCAGAACGGGTGCAGCTCGATCTGGTTGACGCTGGGGAGGACGTCCGTGTGCCGCAGGAAGGACTCCTCGAACCGCAGGCGGGTGAAGTTGCTGACGCCGATGCTGCGGACCTTGCCCTCCCGGCGCAGGGCCTGGAAGATCTCCCAAGCCTCCATCATCGCCGTGTCGTCGGGCCAGTGGATCAACAGCAGATCGACGTATCCCGTGCACAGTTTCGCCAGGGACTGCTCGCAGGATTCCCGCGCCTGACCCAGCATCCGGACCGACACCTTCGTGGTCACGAACACCTCTTCACGGGGAATGCCGCACAGGCTCAGGGCCTGACCAACGTCCTCCTCGTTGCGGTAGCCCGCCGCCGTGTCGATGTGGCGGTAGCCCGCCTCGAGGGCCGTCAGCACGCTGCGCCGGCACTCACCCCCGGCCGGAATCTGGAACACCCCAAAACCGAGAAGGGGGATGCGTACCCCGTCGCGCAGCGTCCGTGTCGACTCCATCGTCAGCATTCGATGCTCCTTCCGTGCTGCCTGTGAGCCCGCATAGCGTCTCCTTCCCGAATATACCGCCAACCCGCACCCCGCCAGCGGAACCGCCGCTCGGAAACATGCCTCGGGAATGCCCGCGAGGACGCGGGCGCTCCAACCCCTGGAGGACGAAGCTCCTGCTGAGCCGGGAACGCCCGCGGGGACGCGGACGCCCGGCTGCCCTTGCACTGCTGAGGTATTCCTGGCACCCGGGGCGGGGACGACCCTATTCGAGGACGATCACCGCGGCGTTGTCGAGTTGGTAGTTCGCCCCGAGGGCACCGGCCAGGGCCAGCCATTCGTCCGTCCGGCTGCGGCGGACACCGATGTTGCACTGCAATCGCATACCGGGCTTGTAGGCCGGGCCGATGCCGGCAATCGGGATCGTCCACTCCCCGACCCAGAAGCTCTCCCCGACGCCGGCCCGGAAGTGGGAGAGACGGGCCAGCGCGGCGGCCTGACGCCCGGAGAGTTCCTCCGGAGGAGTCGCCCCGAGAAGGGTGCCGTTGGGGAAGCCCTGGAGGATCAGGGTAGGCGGGCGCTTCCCCGTCACCCCGGACCCGATTTCCCGCAGGCAGACCTCGGCGCCGTCGACGCGGCCCCATTCGCCCGTGGCCTCGGCCAGCCCGGCGGCGCCCTCGCCCACCGGCACGCGCAGCGCCACGTGCAGCGACTCGCCGTCGTGCATCAGCCAGGCCTGAGCCGGCTCGCCGGTGATCGGTTTGCGGGAGGGATCCTCCTGCAGCGGGATGGGGGGCACCGGCCATTCCCCGGGACTCATGCGGCCGTCCGCCGCCGCGCCCCTGGCCACCCGGGCGACGCGAACCGGCGAGAGAGCCAGGGCATGGGGCATGACGCCGGTGGTTGCCGCCTGCTTCTGGAAACCGATGCGCCAGTCTGTCTTCTCGACGGGGCTGGTCACCACCGGCCAGGAAGCCCGAAGGGGGTGTGCGTAGAGACCGATCTCCCCGATCGGGATGGGCCGGAAGGCAATCCGCTTCAGAACCGGAGCGTCCGGACGCAGGCGGAAATCCCCCTCCGCCAGGCTGACGAAACCGGGGTCCTCTTCCTCCTCGAAGAGCGCGTTCTCCAGCATCTCCAGGTTACGGGGATTGCGGGCCAGCGTGCCATAGCGCCAGAAAATGTTCCGCCAGAAGAAGTTTCTACCTTCACTGTCGAGCATGTCACGGATTTCCGGGTAGCGTTCGAGGTAGAGCGGGTTGGTATAGGCGCCGGCCTTCCTGCCCTCCCGGGTCTCGGTCCAGTGCTGGTTGCCGGGGTTCCAGCCGCCGCTGATGGCCTGGCGGTTGTCGAGGAACAGGTTGTTGTCGAAGATGTTGTCCCTGCCGCTGTTCATCTGGACGGCCCCGAAGTTCCCGTTCGAGCCCCGGTGGAGGATATTGCCGTAGACCAGTTGGCCGCTGATGGTGTCGTCGAAGCGGATGGCCGCCTGGCCGTGGGCCGCGTGCTCGGATCCGGTCTTGCCGATATTGCGGAAGCGATTGTAGCGGAAGATGTTCCCCCGGAAGGTCGGGTTCCCCCACATGTCGATGCCGCCCTGGTCGTCGGACTCCTGCACGGCGCTGTGGACATCGTTGTATTCGATCACATGGTCGTTGCCGCCCAGGCTGATGACGCTGGTCGGGCAGTCATAGAGAAGGTTGTGGGACAGCCGGTGGCCGACGCCGCCCAGGGTGATGGCCTGGGTGTAGGTGCGGTCCACGCGTCCGAAGAAGTGGATGCGGCAATTCTCGACGAAGTGTGCCGCAGGGGTCAGGGTCTCGCGCTCCCCCCCGGAGATCTCGATCCCCCGCCGTCCGAGGGTATGCAGGTCGCAGCCGAAGATTCCGAAGTCCTTGCCGCCGTGTATGATGATACCGGTTGCCGCGAGGCGTTTGAGGGTGCATCCGGCGATCAGGCAGTGGGAGCTGTCGGCCGCCTGGATGCCGCTGCTCCGGGCCAGGTCGAAGACAAGCCCCTCGACACGCACGTGGGAGACGCCGTCGAAGGTCAGCATGGGCCCGGCGTGCATGCCGATCTCGACCGTCATGGCAGCCGGATCGGCTGGGGGATGGAGGTAGAGTACCCCCGCCTCACGGTCCAGGTACCATTCGCCGGGTTGGTCGATTTCCTCGAGGAGGTTGAAGGCATAGTACATGATGCCCTGGTGGTTGTTCATCCCCCGGCCACCGTAGTTGTAGGGATCGACGGTGGTGATGGTCCGTGCCTGGGTGTCGATGTTTCGGACCTTGATGGTGGCGTCGGCCCAGAGGAAGTGCCAGTAGCCCAGCAGCCAGAGGTCGTTGGCCCGGGTCCAGCGGGCGTGGCGGTCGTCGAGATAACCGAAGACCGAAGGTTTGCCCTCCTTGGCGGAACCCGGTTCGATGAGTTCCCGGATGCGGACGAAACCGCTATTCGGCCAGCGCGCGAGCGTCATCGGCCGTCCGTCCACGAAGACCTCCAGGGTGGGAGGAGCGGGGGGTTGCCCGATGCCGCCGCGCACCCGCAGTTCCCCGTAGTCCGTGATCCCCTGCCCGCGCAGATCGGCCTGCCAGACCTTGCCGCGGCTCTCCTCGGGGAGGCGTTCCAGGATGTCCTTGTCGGTCACGGGCACGAAGCCCGAGACCCGGGCGCCGCCGTACAGTACGGCCTTGCCCATCTCGGTGGCACGATACACGACCGGGGCAGCGGCGGTGCCCGAATCCTCCGCCGTCAACGCCAACGTCTCGGTGACCGGATAGAGGCCGGGATGGACCCAGACGCAGCAGGCGCCTTGCGGCCCGTTTGCCTTGAGAACGCGAATGGCATCCCGGGCCCGCGCCAGGGTCCGGAAGGGACGCTCCCGGGAACCGTCCTGCGCGTCGTCACCGTCCGGGGCCACGTGGACCTCGGCCGCGAACTCGGTGACAACCGGGATCCGGCTCCGGCTCGCCTCCGCATCGCGGGGCGGCAGACCGCGTTCCGCCCGTTCGAGTTCCGCCAGGCATTCCCGGGCCTCGTCCCGGTGTACGGCCGGATACCCTCCCTCCGCGGCCAGCCTGGCGTATTCCGCCTTGGCGGCCGCCGTGTCCCCCGCGGCCACGGAGATCTGCGCCAGGCGCAGGTGAGCATAGCTCCGGTAGTGCGCCGGAAGGCTGACCTCGCGAACCATCTCGGCCAGGGGGGCCCGGGCAGCGTCGAGGTCACCGGCCAGCCAGGCCTCCGTGGCCGCGGCGTGGCGCTTCGAGAAGGCAGCGAGAGCCTCCTCCTGGGCTTCCTGGCGTGCCGCCTTGTCCAGGGCCTGCCGCTCGCGCTCGTCGAGGTGCTTGTCGTCCGCGAAACCGAGGCGCGGGCCCTGCGCCGTCACCTTCCCGTCCAGCCCATGGCCCGAGTGATCCCGAGCAACGGGCCCGGAACCCTCCGCCAACGGCCAGTCGAAAAGGGGCCCGCCCAGAACAGACACGGCCAACGGCAGGGACGCGGCAACCACGGAACAGAGGGCAAGGCGAGATGACATTGCATCACTCCTGGTGACGGCACGTCGCGACGACAAGCGTCCCGAAGGCCATACGGATCGTCTCCTATCTGCCGGGACCCCCCGCGGCCTCGCGGGCACAGATTCGCGAGTACAGACAATCCTGAGACGATGAGTAAGCAAACACGCCCGCCCGGCTTTTCAAGGGGGTGAGGTCCGGACACCCCGCTCCCCGGTACGCCGCACGGTCTCCGGGCGGCAGCGCGCCGGTTCAGGTCCCGAGTGGCACTTCGTGGCGGCCCGGAGGCAACGGGGTTGTGGTCGCCGGGCCTGGGGCAGCCGCGGGCGAGACACCGCCCAGGTCGAGTCTGGCCGGCACGGGGGTAGTCACGAGCAGGCGTCCCGGACGGTTTCCGGGGGCATCGAATTCGAGGCAGACCGGACCGCGGGGTGTCGGCACGGTGGCCTCGATCCGGCGCAGGCGGCCGGGACGGGGCGCGATGCGGGCGGTCTCGAACCCGGGTGTCGCGGGACGCACTCCCACGAGGTGGAAGGGAATGATATTGGCCGGTGCGGCGCCCCAGGCGTGGTTCCAGTCGAGGTTGTTTTTGTAGCGGTGGTCCCAGGCTTCGAGGGTGACGCTCGACCCCACGCGCAGCATGTTGAGCCAGCCGCGGTCGTGTTCGGCGGTCATCAGGTCCAGGGCGTAGTCGGCATCCCCCAGCCGGTAGCAGGCTTCGAGCAGATACTGGGCGCCGTAGACGCTGCAGGCCATTCCCCGGGACCGGATGTGGGTCAGGACATCCCCCTCCCGGCCGGGCGGGACCAGGCCCAGCGCCGCCGGAATCATGCCGGCGTGCAGCGAAGCGTGTTCGGACCCCTCCCCGTCCACGAAAACCCCGCGTTCCTCATGGAAGAACACACGCCGCAGGCTCTCCACCACGAGCCGGTGGCGGTCCCGGTACGCGGCCGCATCCCGTCCCCGGCCCAGCACGGTCGCGATCTCCGCGAGCAGTTCCAGGTTCCAGGCGTGGAAGGCATTGACGATGGTCTTCACGGGCACCATGTCGTAGTTGTCGCGCTCTCCCTGCCCTCCCTGGGTGAAGGAGCCCGGGGGCCAGTCCACCAGGTCGCGCAGGGGATGGGGATGATGCAGGAAAATGCCTTCCAGCAGTTCCGGGGACACCAATCCGGTTTCGCTGCTGATCAGGCCGTCCTCGCGGGCCAGGGGGAGCAGGGCCTTACGCTGCAGCAGGTCGTAGTATGCCGCCAGCATGTCTTTGCGGCCGGTGTAGAGGTAGTCAGCCCAGGCCATGGGCACGCAGTGCAGGGACCATTCCGTCGGCCAGGTCGGGTGGAAGAGGAGGTATTCGAGGCTGTGCCGCGCCATTTCGTACTCCGCGTCCACTCCGTAGTGGCACAACTGGTTGATGTAGGCGTCGGCCTCGTAGGGGATGCGTTCGCGGTCGCCATCCACGTAGACGCCGCAGAAGCTGGTGGCTTTGATGCTGTAACGGCACAGTTCCCAGACCCGGTTCAGGCGTTCGTCGTCGCAGCGGAAGGAGGCCGCCGCATCGTCGAAGGGGTGGAAGACAGCCATCTGCACGACCTCGGCGGGGGTGATGTCGAGGTCCCCTTCGACCGCCAGCTCGGCATAGCGGAAGGGGAGCACCTCGAAGAGCCCGGTAGGCATGCGGATGGCGGCCGGACCCGTGTTCCGGTTGTCCGGCGGGATGGTGACACGCACGGCCTGCCCGCCGACGGCCAGGGTCAGCGGTATGGCGCGGTAGCGGATGGACCCGGGCGGGGTACGGTCGACGCGCCCGGCAGCGTCGAGCTTCTCGCCGAGATGCACGACCAGGGCCGTGTCCCGTGGCACATCCGCGCGCAAGCGCAGGGTCCCGAAGGCGGCCCGGCCGAAGTCGTAGAACCAGTGGCCCCGGGAGAGCCGGCGCGCCGTCGCGGGGGGGATCTCCTCGACCACGAGGGGCCGCGGCCGGGCCAGGCGGAGCGATTGCGGGGTCATGCCGGTTTCCTCTTGCTGTGCCGCTCGGCTCGGAGCGTTTGTGGTCGATGGCGTCACTGCCCGGATCGTGCCGGTTCCTCGAGGAAGACCTTGCGGGCCGCTTCGAGGTAGCCGTAGCCGTACAGGTCGTCGGGCTCGAGGTAGCTGGTTTCCGTCCACTCGTTCCAGCTGTTGACGGTGATCAGGGGCGGCTGCTGCGGGTGTGCGTCGACATAGGCTCTGGCGGCGCGGAACGCCTTCTCGATCGCCTCGGGGGTGGCATTCTTGACGACGCCCGGACGGAAGGTCTGGAAGCGCGGGTTGTTGTCCCAGCCCATGGAGACGTGGGGGAAGTAGGGTACGGCGTATTCCCGATCGATCCGCTCCCACTCCGCGACCACATCCGGCAGAATGTCGCCGTAGTCCCGGTCGATGTTGGTGAAGTGGACGTACTGGTAGTGGGAGAGGCTGTCGAAGCCCAACAGGTCCACCAGTTCCTTCGAAGTGACCTGCCGGCCGCCGTCCACGCCGGAGAAGTCGAAAGTCTTCCGGTAGGTACACATCTGCAGGTGCAGTCCGGGCAATCCCGCCTCGACGGCGCGTTGGCGGAATCCGTCCAGCACCTCACGGGTGGCCGCGACCCCGCCCAGACCCTTGAGCAGGTTCTGCTGGTCGTAGATCATGAACACCGGTCTGCCGTCGATGGTGTAGTAGTTCGGCTGCCGGAAGTAGGACCCGATCAATCGGTCGGTCAACCGCTCGAACTCGGGCCGGTCCACGGCCGCCTGCCAGATCACGTTGCCGTCGCGCACATGGGCAAGACGAATGTCCCACAGACTCAGCACATCGTGGTTGGCCCACATCAGGTAGAACTTCACCCGCTCGTTGTTGCGAGCCTTCAGGTAGCCGTTGTTCAGGCACTGTTCCAGGAACGGGCGCCGGTCGTACCAGTACCAATCGTAGATGAACACGTTGACCCCATGGTCGGCGGCCGCATCGATCTGCATTTCCATCACCCGCGGATCGGCCTCGTTGCAGTAGCCCCACAGGGGTCGCCGCGGCCAGGTGTGCCCCGGGAACTTCGGTCCGGCTTTGCGGACGGTTTCCCATTCGCCGTTGCCCTCGGGCCAGAACATGCGGGTGCGGGGTTCGTCCCCGGTGTAGGACGGCCAGACATAGGCCGCCACGTCGTAGGTCCTCTTCATCGTGCCTGCTCCTCAACGCCGCGGCTGCGCGGCAGTCCGCGAATCTGCTGCCTTGGTCGGATCGGTCGGATCGGTCGGATCCGTCGGATCGGTCAGATCGGCCGGATCCGTCGGATCCGTCGGATCGGGTCCCACCGTGCCCTCGCCGGCATCCGCATCCCCCCGGACCACCGTCCTCCGTTCCAGCACCACGCCCTGGCGCCGGAGTTCGGCCTGTACCGCCGCGACCTCCACTCGGCGGGGCGCCACCCCTGCCCTGCCCGCCACGGCCGCGGCGACTCCGGCGGCCTGGCCCACGACCATGGTGTGCACCATCACCCGCAGGCGGGACGGTTGATCCACGCTGACGCTGCGGCCCGCTCCCATCAGCAAACCCTCGAGCCCCCGCGGCAACAGACAACGGTAAGGTAAATCCGAAGAATCGGCGTGGCAGACCTGCGCCCCCCAGGCATGCGGCCCCGGATGCTTGACCCGATGCTCCCATCCCACCAGCGTTCCCACCGCATCGGGTTGCCGCACCCCGGCCTGCAGCATCCCGCCCGTGAACACGAAGTCGCCGTCGAGACAGCGGGAGGTGCGCACCCCGAGGTTGGCGGCGGTACCGGCCACAAAGGCGTTGGCGAATCCGGGGATGTACGTGCGGTAGACCTCGGCGACCGCAAAGACCATCCGTCGCCCGTCGGCAATGCTGCGGCTGATCCGCTCGGGGTCGAGACCGTCGAAATGGGTGAAGCCGGTGATGACGTGGACAATGCCGGTCTGGCGCAGAGCGTGCATCTGGCAGGCGTCGGTGGTGTCCTGAATGCCGATGCTGGCCGGCAGTCTCCCGTCCGCCTTGGCACGCTGGAAGGCATCCAGCTGCATCCCGCCGCCATGGGGAAACAGGAAGGTCCCGCAGGCATCGTACTGGGCCAGCGCCTCCGCCAGCGACCAGTCCACGTCCATGTAGGCGGGGAACTGGTCCGGATGGTGCCGGAAAAAGTCCACGAAGGCGTCCACGTCGACGTTGCCCAGGCGGAAGCAGAGGCTGTGAACACCCTTCGCATGCGTCCGCACCGGCGCTCCCGCGCTGGTCGCCACGTCGGCGTCACCGGTGGCGTCCACGACGACCTTCGCCAGGATCGCATCGCGGCCGTTCTTCGTTTCCACGATCACGCCGCGCACGGCGCCGTCCTCGACCACCGCGGCGGCAGTCCAGGCCTGCACCAGGAGATCGGCGCCGGCCTGCTCGACCCGTTCCTGCAGCAGCAGCTTGCCGCGCTCGATGTCGTAGATGACGTGGCCCTTGTGGTCATGCCACCTGCGGCCGTAGCCGGTGGCGTCCGCCAGGGCGTCGGCCACCTCGACCGCGAACCCCGTCGTCCCCAACCGCCGGGGCTCGCTGCCCGTATAGTAACAGTTGAAGATGCTGCAGCACATCCCGGCGGTGGCGACGCCACCCAAGAAGCTGTTGCGCTCGACCAGCAGCGTCCTGGCCCCGGCCCGCGCGGCTGCTACCGCGGCGGCCGTGCCGCCCAGCCCTCCCCCGCAGACCACGACGTCGTAGGCCCCGCGGATCGTGATTTCCCGTGATGTCTCTCGGACCGTGCTCGCTTCCGCCATGGTGCCCGTGCTCCCGGTGTCCTGCTGCAAACCACCCCAACCGGACCAGCGACCGGTGCCCGGCAACGCGCTCAGGGCGTTGCCGGCGCTTCCCGGATTCCGGGGAATCGGCCCTCGTCGATGGCCTTCCAGAAGGCGTCGCGCACCTGTTCGTAGATGCCGGGGAGTCCCCGGCAGGTGGCCGCGCGATCGATGGTCAGCCAGAGATCGGGCCGGGGGAGAGGCCGCGGCTTCGTCATCGGTTCCCGCCAGCGGTGGATGACGTGGGTGAGTTCCCGCCAGCTACGGTCGGGATTCAG
>JAFGRS010000438.1 GCA_016935045.1 Lentisphaeria bacterium
CTCAGGTTCTGCGAGAGACCGCCTCCCACACTGGAGCCCGCGATGCCCGGCCGCCCCGGGCCGGGTTCGCGGTAACGGCGGCCGCCGCCGGAAAACCTGCGGCCGTCACACCGGTTCGACAGGCTTGCGGTCTGCGACCGGACCGCCCTCCAGGAGGCCCGAGGTCGGTGGTCGGTAGTCCGTAGTCGGTAGTCCGTAGTCGGTAGTCCGTAGGCTCAGAACACCCTGCTCGGCGGAAGGCAGGGCGAACCCATGGGCGACGCGCAGCAAGTCCCGCGAGCCGAGCGCGACTCTCTTCCGGATTGCGCCACTCGGCTCGTGGCGCCTACTGGGATTGGCCCGGCGCGCGTTTTTCCAAACCGCGCTGTATGGTCCCGTTTGGCGGACCTACGGGGACGCCGCACGGGTACCGCCGAATGGTCCGCGGGGTGCGGCCACGAGGTCCGAGAGGACCTTCGGGTGCAAGATCCCGGCACGGTACCGGTCTGCGCGGCGGCACGGTGGCTGCGGGCGGAGGTTGTGGAGGACGGTGCGATGGACCTGCGAGGATGGCTCGGGCTGTGTGTGATGGCGGCTTGGCTCGGGGCGGGATGCAGCGGCCTGCGCCTGCACCGCGGGGCCTGCCTGGTGGAGATCTCGCGGCTCAGGGGTTTCCAGGTCCCGGAGTGCGTCCTTCCGGACGTCGTCTCCGGGGACGTCTACGTCTCGAACATCGAGGCGGCGCCGGACGCGTACTGGGTGGATGATGGGCGCGGCTATATCACGCGCCTGGAACGGGGGGGGGGCCGGGCAGAGCGCTGGCTGGACAGCACGGCCGCTGTCCCGATCCACAGCCCGAAGGGGATGTGCCTGCTGCAAGGCCGACTGTACTTCACGGACAACTCGCGCCTGCTCGACTGCGACGCGGCGACGGGGGGCGACGTGCGTGTGCTGGCGGCGGGCTTCGGCAAGGCGAACGACTTGGCGACGGACGGGGTGAGCGTCTGGCTGTCGGACACCAAGGAGGGCCTGGTGTGGTGCATCGCCCCCGACGGGGTTTCGCGCCGCCCTATCCCGGCGCCCGAGGGGGTCAACGGCCTGGCCTTTCACGGGGGACGTCTGCTCGCCGTGAGCTGGGACCTGCACGACCTCTACGAACTGGACCCGAAGGGGGAGGTCCCGCCCCGCGCTTTCGGGCTGGCGGATCACTTCGTCAACCTGGACGGCATCGAGGTCCTGGAGGACGGGACGTTCCTGGTTTCGGACTTCGTGGGCAACAAGGTCTGCCGGGTCTCCGCGGACGGCACGAAGGTGACGCTGCTGGTGGAGGTGTGTTCGCCCGCGGACATCGGCCTGGACCGGGCGCGGGGGTTGCTCTACGTGCCCCTGTTTTTGCGGGACGAAGTGGTGGTGTTCCGACTGAAGTGAGATGCGAGGGGGGCCGCTTCCGGGATCGTCGTCGAGGCTGTACGGGGCGGTCATCTTGTCGGATCGAGGGCATCGGCTTTTCCTGCCGCCGGATGCGGTGTTCCGGGCCTGTCGCCGTCTCTCGAATCGGTTGGTGCACCGATGTTCGCGGTGAATCATCCAGGCTAGGGCTGCGACACCTCCCATTCCAGGAAAAGCTCGATCGGACCCGGAGTGTCTCGGAGCAGACGCGGGCCTCCGAGCAGAACTTCTCGAGCGCGGCCGCGGTGCGCGCGGCCCCGGTGCGCCGCCGCTGAGGGCAACGAAGGGGGCGGCGTCGCCTTACTGGGGGGGCGTGTCTGCGCTGGCCATTGGCGGGGGGCGGGGTTAGTGTTGGTTGCAGACGGGGCCTTCGGGCGCCGAGTGTCGGTCCGGCGGTGGCTGCAACCGGGAGACGGAAGCGATGAAACGTGCCGTGGTGGCGGGTCACATCTGCCTCGACATCATCCCCCACATCGACCACTCCTTCGACCTGGTCCCGGGGCGGCTCTACGAGGTGGGGGCGCCGACGATCGCCACGGGAGGGGCCGTCTCCAACACCGGGGTGGCATTGCACAAACTCGGGATCCCGACGGTGCTGATGGGGAAGATCGGCGACGATTCCTTCGGGCACTCGATCCAGGATGTGTTGCGTTCCCACGGGGCCTCTCTGGCCGACGGCATGGTGATGGTTCCCGAGGCGGTGAGTTCCTACACGGTGGTGGTGAACATTCCGGGCACGGACCGGATGTTCCTGCACTGTCCCGGGGCCAACAACAGCTTTTGCAGTGGGGATGTGGACATGGAGGCGCTGCGGGGCGCGTCGATGTTCCACTTCGGCTATCCGGCGTTCATGGCGGCGACGTATGCGGAACGGGGTGCCGAGCTGGTCCGGATGTACCGTCAGGTGAAGAGAGCGGGTCTGACGACGAGTCTGGACCTGGGCATGCCGGACCCGGGGGGACCGGGGGGGCAGGCGGACTGGCGGGCGATCCTCGGTGACGTTCTGCCGACGGTCGATATCTTCATGCCCAGCGCCGACGAGTTGCTGTACGTGCTGGACCGTTCTCGTTTCGGGCAGGGGGACGGTCTGGGCGCGGAGGATCTGTCGCGTCTGAGCCGCCGCCTGCTCGATATGGGTACGGCAATCGCCGCCATCAAGCTGGGGGCGCGGGGGATGTACATCCGCACGGCGGGGGCGGAGCGCCTTGCGGACCTGGGGCCGGGGGCGCCGGCGGATGTCGCGGAGTGGGCCCAGCGGGAAGCCTGGTTCCCCATCTTCCGCGAGGAGCGCATGGCCGGGACGACCGGGGCAGGGGACACGGCCATCGCGGGGTTCCTGGCGGCGCTGCTGCGGGGGTTGCCCTTTGCGGAGGCGGGGCGCTTCGCCAACGCGGTGGGCGCCTGCAACGTCGAACAACCCGATGCGCTCAGCGGCATCCGCGGTTGGGACGAGACCCTGGCGCGGATCGGGGCCGGCTGGGAGACGGTGCGTTTTGCCGTGGGGCGGCCCGGCTGGAGGGAGGGGGACCGGGGGACTTGGTTCGGCCCGGAGGACTCGTCGGTCCGTTGAGGACCGCGTCGGGAATTCGTGGGGGGGTACCGCAGCAACCATCCGGAGACATTGGATGACGGGCAGATGGACAACGGCGGTGCTTCTGGGGGTGTGTGCCGGGGCAGCGGGCGTGCCCGACATTCGGATCATCGAATGCCGGCTTGTGCCCGAAAGGTGCCGGCAGGGGGAAACGCTCGTACTGCGGGTGCGGGCCACGGCCTCGGGCGTGGCCTGCATGAACTTCCGCCTGCGTACGCCCTACCGAGCCGCCAAGGGGGACTGTCCCGACGGCTTCGCCATCGAGCCGGGGAGCGGCTGTGCGGTGCTGGCGGACGGGCCGGGGGGGAACCTGATGGACAACGGCGAACGAGACCGGGATGCGGCCGCGGGGGCGCTCGAGGTCCCTGTCCCCACGGCCGGGCTGGGGCCGGGGGTTCACTACCTCGTCGTTTTCGCCCACAACCGTCCGGGGGAGGGCCGTCATGTGCTGGACTGGCGGAACCTGAAGCTGACGCTGGCGGAGGGCCGGGTGACGGCGGCGGTCCTCGATGCCGAGGCCGCCGGCGCGGAGGAGGGGGTGGAGTTTCTGCTGCCGCCGCGTCGGCCGGGTGCCGGCGGCGGGGTCGTGTGCGGGGTTCGTCGTAGGGACGGTCTTTCCCAGCCCCTCTCCCTGCGCCTCGCGACACCCTACACCTGCCTGCCCGAGGAAACGCCGCCCGGATTCCACTACGATGCCGGAACGAAATCCGCGTCGCTGGGCGACAGCCCGGGGCAGACCATCGCGGACAACGGTCCGCTGGACACCGACCCCGCGTCAGGGACGATCCGGGTCCGCCTGGACACCGGGACGTGGACTTCGGGCATCCATGCCCTGACCCTCGAAGCGCCCGCCGAACAGGTGCGCGGACCCTACCGGCGGACGGCACCGGTGTATCGGGACGTCCAGATTGCGGTGCCGGGGCCGGGAGATCACCTCGAGGTGCGGGTCGGGGATGCGGTCACGGTGGGGAAGGGGACGCATTTCGAGGCGCTGGTCAGCCTGGGCAACGGCCGGGTGACCACCGGCAGCCATTCTTCCGAAGACGGGGGGCGAACCTGGCGGCCGTCTCCGCGTCCGGCGATGCCGCGTCCGAACCTGCTCGGGGACGGCAGTCTGCTGGCGGTATCCTATCGTGCCCTGCCGGTCCCGGGGCATGCGGGGGTGTTCACGGTGGACGTCTACCGTTCGGAGGACGGGGGCCGCACGGTGGCGGGGCCGCGTCGGGCCGAGGTGCGGGTGCCGTTGGCCCGGGGGGCGCTGGGGCACGGGCTGCATGTGGGGCCGCTGTTCGGGCGCTCCCTGGTGGAGCTGGAGAACGGTGATCTGCTGGCGGGGATGTACGGTTGGTTCGAGGGAGATACGGAACCGGACCGGTACCGGGAAGGGGGCACGATGCGCCGCGCCTATGTCTGCCGGTCCCGGGACCGGGGCGAGACCTGGGAGTACCTCTCCA
>JAFGRS010000439.1 GCA_016935045.1 Lentisphaeria bacterium
AACATCCTGGAGATGTTCGAAACGGCCCGTGAAGCCACGCCACAGACCTGAGGCCCCCCCCGATCGTCCCGTTCTGGAGTCCCCGCCTCCCTGCGGGCAGACTCCGGGACGCGCAGACCTTCTCCGAGACGGTTCGTCATCGTGCGGCGCGCGCCGCCGGCCGGTCTTACGGGATCGGGTGCGGCAGCGCCTCGCGCTCCTCGGGGATGCGGAAGCGCAGGGCGCCGACGGTCACCTGCCCATCCCCGAACAGCACGGGCAGGGCATCCGCTCCGGCAGGCAGGAACTGGTACACGGCCGCGAAGCGGGTCCGCGCCGTGCGCCGGCGGACACGAAGGGTGTGCCAGCGGCTTCCGGCGGGTCCCGGCGCCGATGCCTGCGCAACCTGGGTGCCCGGTGTTCCACCCAGATCGAGACGCAGAACGCGGCCGGATTCGCCATCCAGGGTCCAGGATGCCTGCCAGGAGTCGTCCGCCGTTCCCCCCGCCAGCCCATCCAGGTACGCATAGGGTGCGCTGAGGGGTTCTTCGTCGAGCGGCCGGGTCGCCGGGCCGAGGCTCAGTTCCCCGGGGGCGCGCAGGAACCAGTCCACGGTCTCGGCGGCGGGACCGGCGACGTCAAAGACATCGAGGAGGAACCCGTTCCCGAGCAGCAGTCGACGGGTCAGGTCCCACTCCGGGTACACGGTGTCCGCGGCGGCCGCCGCGGCGGGGAAGGGGGACTCGGCACGGAAGTTCAGCAATCGGCCGCTGACCCGGGCCATGGACGCCCCGCCGATGGTGACGGTGTTGTGCCCCGGCGTCGTCTTGTACCATTTGCCGTGCATGGGATTGCCGTACCCCGTGGTGCCGATGTCGGGGCACACCGGCATGCCGAGAGCGTAGAGGATGAGCTGCAACTTGTCGGGGTGTCCGTGCCCACCCCCGTGTTCCCCGTACTCCAGCATGGCGCAGACGGCATCCTTGCCCTGGCCCTGGCGCAGCACGGCCAGGCCGGCGCCGGGAAGGTCTTCGCTGGGTGGAGGGGTGTACTCGCCGGCTTCCGGGAGCGCTTCGCCGTACTTCCACGCCATGATGTGGTCGCGCCCCGCGCCATCCCGCAGGCGCTTGGCAAGGGCGGCGCGTGCGTGGGGGTCGTCGTACCACGCCGCGGCCAACTCGAGGGCGGTGGTGCCGATGGGACTGCGGCTGTATCCCATGTCGTTCAGGGAAGGGGCCGAAAGGTCCGGGAAAGCAAGCCGCAGGGGCGCGGTGAACATCCCCGGGACCCGTCCCAGACGGTACAGATCGTCGCCATGGTTGCGGGCCGCTTCGCAGTGCGCGATGATGGCGCTGAGAGTGTAGTTGTGGTAGCCCAGGGAACGCTCGAACCAGAGACCGTCCTCGAGAATCCCGCGTTCGACCTGGTTGACGAAACCGAGTTTCCCATTGCGTGCCTCCTCGACCATGGCACGGTCCCCGAGGAAGTATCCAGCCGCGGCATAGCAGGTGTTGTGCCAGCACTGGATGTTGTGGATGCCGAAGGTGTAGTTGTGCGTGTGTTCGGCGCCCGCCCGGATGAGGTCGGTCTCGATGTGGCGGGCCTCCTCCGGGGTCATCACGCCGTAGGCCAGGTCCGCCGCCTCCATGACCCGCAGCAGCCAGGTGCACTCGCTGAGGGACTGGGCCTGGACCTTGCCGCGCCCCGCCGGACCGGTGTTGATCGGGAAACCGGCGTAGTGGTCGGCGTACCAGAGCAGAATCTCCACCGCCCTGCGCCCGTAGCGCGGATCCCCGTTGATCTGATGCGTCAGGGCCAGCGAGGCCGCGGCACTGACGTAACTGCCATGCAGGGAACTGCGCCAGACCGCGTCGAGCTTGGGGCCCTGCCAGGCCCTGTCGCAGCGGGTGCAGAGATGGTCGTGGGGATGGCTCTCGCGGTACTTCAGCCTGCCGCCGCACTGCGGGCAGGTGTAGTCGTGGGACCATCCCCCTCCCTGCGGCGGGGGATCGACGGGACGTTCGAGCCAGTCATCCGCCTGGGCTCGGACCTTCTCGAACGCGCCCCGGGCCCAGTCGTGCTCGTCGAGTTTGCGGCGCATGCGGTCGAGGATCGTGGGGGTGTAGAACAGGCTGGGATGCGTCGGACGCTCCGTCATCGCGATCTCCTTCCATGGGGTTTGCAGAAGCAGGGCGCCGGTGTCCCACGAAGCCTGCACGCGCACCGTGTCCACCAGGAACGGGCCCGGCAGTTCCGCCGCAAACACGCCGTCGGGGCCTGGGACCATTTCCAGTGCGCGCCGGCCCAGCGCGGCGCTCTCGACCGCCAGGCGGATGCGCTTTTCGCCGGGTCCCGACGCGGTGACACCCAGGCGCAGGGGCTCGTTGCGGAAGGCATAACCGGGCCACGCCTTCGCCGCGAGCACGGGAGGGGGTTCCCCGAGTTGCAGATCGTCCAGCTTGGCCCATTCCTCCGCCGTGGGGTGCCAGGTCGTCCAGGCCACGGCCAGGACCAACGGCTGCCCAAGGGCCGTTTCGAGGGCCCGGCGCAGCTCGGGCGTGTCGTGAACCGCAAGCGCCCATGCCGTCACGTCGTCGCCGCTGCTCTTGATCAGGGCGGAGTGGATGTCCCCCTGGACCGGCGGCGTGGGCTTTTCGGGGTCAGCGGAGAGACGGTCCCACACCCCCACGGAGAAGACCTCGAAACGCAGGAGACCGCTGCGGTTGTCCAGGGGGCAGAATGTCTGATAGCGCACCGACAGGGCCGCCGTGCCGATCCGGGGCGGGAGAGTCACCCGCTGCCCGATAAGGAGCGTTCCCGCCGCCGGTCCCGTCTGGCGAATGCTCAGGAAGGCGCCCCGCTCCGCCTCCTCCGCCCGCGCCGGACGCCAGCGCGGCCGGGCCGACGGCTCGGATGCCTTGCTGCCGTAGCGCACCTCCCAGGGCGAATCGGCGCCTCCATAGGCGTCGAAACCGGGGTCCCGCAGGAGCCCCTCCCCGGCGGTCGCTTCCGCGGCCAGGGCGCAGGCGCCCAAACTCCACAACAGTACCCAAAGGACCCGGTGCGGTCTGCCCCGGCGGCCCTGTCGGCTTCGTATCGGCATGGCGTTCTCCTGTGGCACAACACCCCCAGCACGATAGACGCCCGACACGATCCCCGCAAGACCCGACCACGGCCGCGCAGAGGAAGGGACTGGGGACAGGGACGAAGGGGACGCAGGGGACGTAGGGGACGCAGGGGACGCAGGGGACGAAGGGGAGTGCGAAGACAGGGGAGGGCAGAGGTTGGAATGCCGCGCTCCGGCGCGGCCCGGCAGACCGCCGGTCCCACACTGCGGGGG
>JAFGRS010000440.1 GCA_016935045.1 Lentisphaeria bacterium
CTGGGCTCCGGCGGGGTAGGAGAGGCCGTACCAGCCCGTGCCAGAGGGAAGCATGTTGCCGCCGAAGGTCATGAGGCAGGCGGCGGGGTCCCAGGTCAGGCAGTTGCCCGAGATGTCCGGCATGCCGAACAGCACCAGGCCGAGGACCCCGTCATCCATCTCGTGCCAGACCGTCTCCTCGATGTCCTCGAGGCAGCCACAGCCCACGAAGGCGACGTTGTTCATGGCATCGATGTCGCAGTCCGTCTCGACCAGCTCGATGTTGTAGGGCGCGTTGTCCCAGAAGATGGTGTCGTGGAGGGCGAAGGGCTCGAACTGGCAGGGACCCTTATCGGGAGTCGGGGTTCCGTTCAGCAGCAGCCCCGAGCCGCCGTTGTGGGCGATGACCGTCGTCCGGCCGCAGGGCCCGCCGCGGATCTCGAGTCCCGCCACCTGCGTATTGACCAGCATGATGCCGGGCCCCCCGTTGGCGAGAATGTGGCAGCCCTCGATGGCCACGTTGCGGACCATGTCCGACCAGGGATTCATGGCCTGCAGCAGGATGCCGCAGCCCAGGCCCTCGCCGGTGACCTCCGTGATCGTCAGACAGCGCAGCAGGACCCCGTCGATGACCATTCCCGGATCGCCCTTGGCCAGCGGATAGGGCGCTTCGACGGTGACGCCGCCGTAGGGCATTGCCCCGGGCCCCGCGGCCACTCCCGAGCCCGCGGGACTGCTGACCCGCAGCCACTCGACGGTGGTGGGCTCGCCCCCGGGCCCGGCGCCGGCCAGAACCCGGAACACGTGCGTGTTCATGGGGCCGCCCTGGCCGAGGACGTGGGTATCCGCGGCCGGGTCCGCGCCGTCGCCGGCGCCGCGTATCGTGAGTCCCTCGTGACCGAGGTCGATGGTGACGTTCTCGGCATAGGTCCCGGGACCCACGTGCACGACGCAGGGCGTGCCGATGCCCGGATAGCGGTCCAGCAGCGCCTGGATGTTGCGCATGGGCGCCGCGGGTGAGGTGCCCGGGTTGGCGTCATCCCCGTCCTCGGCCACGTAGAAGTCCGTCACCGGACCATACTCCGCCAGGACGGTCGTCGGGGCAGCCACCGTCAGATCCAGGGTGGGGGGATAGGACAGGGTCACGTTGTCGGCGTCCTTCCAGCGCAGGAAGAACTGGTCCGCGTGCATGTACGGCGCGACCAGGGTCACGTCAGCCGGCGGCGTCAGCAGCACATCGTAGGGGGTAATCCCCGGGGCCGTGCCGCCGATGGGTACGCTGATCTCCGGGTCCGACCGGACCGTGAGGGTCACCTGCGGGATGACGGTAAACGCATCGGGCACCGTGCTGTCGCCGCAGGGCGCACTCACCGTGATCCCATACGTCCCCGCGGCGATCCCCGCGGGAACGCTGAGGCCCGTCACCGTCGTGCCGTCGGCACTGACCACCGGCGTGCCGGTCAACGGCGTCGCGGGACCGGTTTCGAGTTGCGCCCCGGTGGCCCCCCACAGGTCCTCTCCCGTCAGGGTGACGGGTGTTGCCCCGCTGTTGTACCCCGAGACGGGATCCACCGCCAGCAGGACGGGAGTCCCGGCCTGGAACGAGCTGACGGAGGCGGACCAGTCGCTGTCTACGGGCGGAGTCACGTCGTGGAAGCGGCAGCGCGCCCGGAAGTAGACCACCTCGGCCGCGGGCAGGCCCGAGAACAGGTAGCTGACCCCGGCCTGCCAGCCGCTCGACAGCGGCGTGCCGCCGAAGGCCGGATCCGTGCTGGCCTGGACCTCGTATTCGTCGGCCTCCGCCACCGCGCTCCAGGAGACCGTGTTGTCCGTGCCGCAGGTGGTGGCCGGCTCCGCGTCCATGACTGGCGGCGCCGTGCCCACGCCCTGCAGCACGAAGTCGTACACTGCTGTATCGGGATCGTTCGACTCGATGTCGTGGATCACGGTATGCAGGCCGGGCGATTGGGGGGTGAAGAGGACGCTGCCCGTCGTCGTTCCCCCGGGAGGCACGCTCCAGGACCCCGTCGGGCCGAATGCCCAGTGGCCGTAGGCGCCGTACAGGCCGCGGCTGACGAGGGTCAGTGTGGCATTGCCGGTGTTGTGGATGGTGAAGGTATGCTGGAGGCTGCCGCCCACCGGGACACCACGGTAATCCGTGTCGTCGGTCACGGATGGTGTCGTGTCGCCATCGGGGATGAGGATGCCCAGGCCGGTCACGGAGATATCGGGTTCGGTGCCCGTGCCCTCGACCACGAAGTTGTAGGGATCCTCGTCGCTGTCGTCATTGGGGATGGTGACCGCCGCCTGCTCCGTGCCCGGGGCGTCGGGGTCGAAGGTGATCTGGAAGGTGGTGAAGCCGCCGGGGAAGATGGAGGTCGCCCCGGGTTGGGCGCTGACCGCCCAGCCCGACGTGATGACCATGATCTTGGCGTCGCCACGCTTGCTGCTCGAGAACCCCATGGACGTGATCTGCACCGGCGGAGAGCCGGTCAGGTTCAGCATCCCCGTTCCCGTGTTGTGGATCTGGTAGAGGTGGGTCACCCCCGGAGCGCTGGTCGACACGCTGCCGAATGCGGTGCCGTCGGCCGGGTCCGGCGAGGTGTCGCCATCCACAATGGAGGTCATCGGCGAGCCGCCCCGGACGTCCATCTCGGGCTCGACTCCGGTGCCCTGGAGGGCCAGAAGATAAGGATCCTCGTCCGGGTCGTCGCTGGCGATATTGAGGTCCGCCGTGCGCAGGCCCAGCGCGGAGGGATCGAAGGTCACCTTGAAGGTGGCGTTGCCGCCCGCCGGAACGGGGGACGCGGGGGTCAAGACCTGCGTGATGGAGAAATCGCCCGGATGGGCGCCCGCCAGTGTGATGCCGCCGATGCTGAGGTCGCCGTTCCCCGTGTTAATCACGCTGAAGGTGTGCTCGACGCTGCCCGCGGTGACATCGACGTCGCCGAAGTCGGTGGTCCCGGTCACGTCGATGTCGGGCTCGGTACCCGTTCCCCGGAGGGCGAAGGTGTACGGATTCTCGTCCGTGTCGTCGTTGGCGATGCTCACGGTGCCGTCCCGGTCACCCAGCGCCGAGGGCGTGAATTGGATCTGGAAGGTGGTCGTGCCGCCGCCCGAGGCGACGGGTGTCGAGGCGTCCTGCACCAGACTGAAGTCCCCCGCATGCGTGCCGCCGATCGCCACGCGCGGCGAAGCGGTCAGGTTCAGGGCCTGCTGACCCGTGTTCACGATGGTGAAGGTGTGCGTCACCGGCGCCCCCGAAGACAGGTCCACATCCCCGAAGTCCGTGTCGTCCGATGGGCTTGGCGTCGTGTCGCCATCGCCGATCACGATGCCGTTGCCACGCACCTCGATCTCGGGATAGGAGAGCACCCTGCCCGTGATGCGGAAA
>JAFGRS010000441.1 GCA_016935045.1 Lentisphaeria bacterium
CCCAGCGGATCAGCCTGCGGGCCACGAGGATGGCGCCGCCGAGAAGGAGTGCCAGAGCGCTGGTTTCCCCGAGGCAGCCTCCCATGCGTCCGAGGAAGCAGTCGATGAGGGTGAGGGGTATCCCGTCGACGCTCAGGATCTGGTCCGGGACCCAAGCCTTGAGGACGCCGAGTTTCATGAGGGGTGTTGCGGCGGTCATGCCATCGGCATTGGTGGTCCAGGCCAGGGGTCCCGCGGGTTTGACCCAGGTGGTGAGGGGTGTGGTGAAGGCCACGAGCAGGGCCACGCGGCCGACGAGGGCGGGGTTGAAGGGATTGAAGCCCAGGCCGCCGTAGATCATCTTGCCCAAGCCGATGGCGATTACCGACCCGACCACGCAGATCCACAGCGGCGTGCCGGCGGAGAGATTCATCCCCAGCAACACCCCCGTCACCAGGGCACTGCCGTCCGATATGGTCACGGGACGACCCATCCAGCGCGCACACACGGCCTCGAAGGCTACCGCACTGACGCCGCATACCGCCAACACCGCCAGGGCCCGGGGGCCGAACACCAACAGTCCGGCCAGGCAGCCCGGCAGCAGGGCCACGAGCACCGTCGCCATGATGGCGCGCACGCTCTCGCCGCCATGCAGGTGCGGCGAGGTGCTCACCAGCAGCTTGGTCGTGTCCGGCAGTCTGGTTTCGGATTCGGGCATGGGGGGTCCCACCTAGCGTTTGGACTTGTTCTCGGCCGCGCGCCGTCGGGCCATGACTTCCTGTTTGGCGCGCCGGAGGTGCTGCACCAGGGGTCGGTGCGCCGGGCAGGCGTAGGCGCAGCAGCCGCACTCGATGCAGTCCAGGGCATGCCAGGTTTCCGCCAGGTCGAAGCGTTCGTTCTCGATCTGGACGCTGAGGGTGCCCGGCATCAGGGCCATGGGACAGGCGTCCACGCAGCGTCCGCAGCGGATGCATGCCTCACCCGTGAACTGGGTGACGTCCTCCCGCGCCAGCAGCAGGATGCCGCTGGTGCTCTTCATGACCGGGATGTCCAGGGAGTAGACCGCAAACCCCATCATCGGGCCGCCACTGATGATCTTGGCCGGATCGAAGCTCACCCCCCCGGCAAGTTCGAGGGCCTTGGCATAGGGAGTGCCCACCCGCAGGCGCCAGTTTCCGGGGCGTACGACCGGGCGGCCGGTGATCGTGGTGACGCGTTCGTAGAGGGTCTTGCCAAGGGTGACCGCCTCGGCGACGGCGACGGCGGTCCCCACGTTCTGGACGACGACTCCCACATCCATGGGCAGCCCACCGGCGGGGACCTTGCGGCCGGTCAGGGCATGGATGAGCTGCTTCTCGGCGCCCTGGGGGTAGCGGACGCGGAGGCCGCTGACCTCGATTCCGGTGCCCCTGGCCTTCTCCGTCAGCAGGGCGATGGCGTCCGGCTTGTTGGCCTCGATGCCGATGCGGACCGTGCGGACCCCGAGAACGCGCGCCAGGATGCGTGCCCCCGTGAGCACCGCCTCGGGTTGCTCGAGCATCAGGCGGTGATCCGCCGTCAGGCAGGGTTCACATTCCACCCCGTTGAGAATGAGAACGGAAATCGGTTTGGTCGCCGGCGGCGACAACTTGACCGCGGTCGGAAAGGCCGCGCCCCCCATGCCCACGATGCCTGCGTCGACGATCCGTTGCTTCAGAACCTGCGGCTCCGCTTCGGCCCAGTCCGTCAGCGGCGCCAGCCCCTCGTCCGCCTTGTCCTCCCCATCCGCCTGCAGCACCACGGCCGGACCCGTGCGCCCCGTCGGCAACGCCACCTCGGTGACCTCCTTCACCGTGCCGCTCGTGGGCGCATGCACCGCGGCCGAAACGAAACCCGAAGGCTCGGCCAGACGCTGCCCGCGCAATACCTTGCCGCCCTTCGCGACGACGAGCTTCGGGGGGGCCCCGATATGCTGCAGCAGGGGGACCGTGTAGGTCTCGAGCAGGGGCGCGTCCTGGATCGCGGCCGCCTGGGACAGGCTCTTGCCGTCGTCCGGGTGGACACCGCCGCGGAATCGAACCTGTTCAGGCATGGACCATTTCCCTCGCCGGGTCGGCGGTTTCGGTTTCGGCCGGGGGGGTGGTTGCCACCAGGCAGCCCGTGGGACAGACGGCCGCCACCTCGGCGGTCGGGGGGTTGTCGTAGTTCACCACCGCCAGGAATCCGTTCATGGTGATGTGGTCTTCGCCACTGGCCTTGACGCATTTGCGGCAGCCGATGCAGGCCACCTCGCAGACGCCCCGTTTGGCGGCGCCCTTCTCCGGCGACGAGCAGAGGACATGGACGGGGGCGTCGGCGGGCACGAGACGGATCAGGTTCCGCGGGCAGGCCGCCACGCACTTGCCGCAGCCGGTGCAGAACTCGCGGTGCACCCGGGCAATGCCCGCCGCGGTGATCTCGATGGCGGCAAAGGGACAGGCCCGGGCACAGGTCCCCAGGCCGAGGCAGCCGAAACGACATCCCTTGGCGCCGCCGGCCACGAGCATGGCGTCCTTGCAGTCCACCACACCGTTGTAGAGGGCTGCCTGCCTGGCCTTCGCGTTGTCGCCGCCGCAGAGAACCACGGCGACCTTGGGATTGCGGGTCCCGGCGGCAACCCCCAGCAGCGCGCAGATGCGTTCGACCGCGGCCGCGCTGTTGGATGGGCAGGCCGTGGGTTCCGCCTTGCCGTGGGCCAGGGCCTCCGCAAAGGCGACGCAACCGGCGAAACCGCAGCCGCCGCAATTGGCGCCCGGCAGCAAGCCCTCGATTTCCTCGATGCGGGGATCGATCTCCGCCCCGAACAGCTTGACCACGATGCCGACCACCAGGCCCAGGACGGTCCCCGTGCCGGTCAGCAACACAACGGCCCATACGGCCTGGAGGACTTGTGCGTTCATCGGCCCACACGTTCTCGTTTCGTCGACTCCGGATGCACGCGTCAGGCGCCGAGCCCGGAGAAGCCCATGAAGGCAAGGGCCAGGAGCCCCGCCGTGACCAGCGCCAGGGCCGTACCCCGCATGCACACGGGCGGCCGTGCCAGATCCAAGCGCTCGCGGATGCTCGAAAACAACACCAGCGCCAACCCGAAACCCAGCGCCGAGGCGGCGCCAAACACCGTCGTCTTCCCTACCCCGTAGTCGTTCTTCACCGCCAGAAGGGCCACCCCCAGCACGGCGCAGTTGGTCGTGATCAGCGGCAGGTAGATCCCAAGAGCACGGTACAACGGCGGACTGAACCGCTGCAGAACGACCTCGACCACCTGCACCAGCCCCGCAATGACCAGGATGAACACGATGGTCTGCATGAACTCAAGGTGCAGCCAAACCAGGAAACACCGGTTGATCGCGCTCGTCACCAGGGCGGCAAGGGTCATCACGAAAAGCACCGCCCCCGACATCCCCAGCGCCGTCTCCAGGCGCCTCGAAACCCCCAGGAAGGGACAGATGCCCAGGAACCGGCTGAGCACGAAGTTGTTGACCAGGATGGCCCCGACGATCAGACCCAGGGTGTCGCTCATCGCAACGAATCACTCCTCGCGGCGGAACGCTTCCCGCCAGGCATCCGGACGGCCCGACACGCCGTCCCCGGGGGCCCGCCTCTGGATAGGGACAAAACGGAAAAACGGTAACATACCGCCTGTCGCCGGGGCGGCAAGTCCGGCAGGGGCGTTGGGTAACCCCTCAGTCCAATCCGGGAATCGGCTCAGCAGGAGCTTCGCCCTCCAGTCCGCACCGACTGCGCGACGCCCCATCCCCTGGAGGGCGAAGCTTCTGCTGAGCCGATTCCCGAGTCCTTCCTGTTTTCACTGAGGCGTTGCGGCGTTGGGGCAATGCCTCAGTGGAATCTGCCGCCATCGACACCATGACGCTCGCGATACGCTCGCGCGCCAGGGGGCAGGATCAGACTCGGGCATGGAGCGCGAGCGTACCGCGAGCTTCCCGGCGTTGAGGCATTCCGCCGGGATCGCGGGCGGGCCTCGGCCCGGAGCATCCCGCTCGGGCCGCCGGCCCAGTCCTTCCCGAAACGGCTGTTTCTGCCGGATCCGGCGGTTGCAGCGCCGGCTTTCCCGCGGTACAGTCGGCAGCAGCCAAAGCAGAGGGCCGGTCCGGAGCGGGGCGGCATCCAGAGGTACGCCATGGGTCGATCTGTGCTGCGGCTGCTTCCATGCATGGCCGGAGGACGCAGCGTTTGAACGGGGCGAAAGACAGGCGTACCGCGATGGTTGGCGCGGCCTTGGGCATCGCCGTGCTGCTCGCCGTACAGGCAGCCTGGTTCTCCTGGCGTCTCGAGAAGGCAGAGGGTGCCTGGCGGGCGGAGACGACCTTCCTGAAGCAGGAGATTGTGCGTCTCCAGCGGGCCGGCGGGCGACTGGACGCCGAGGCAACCGATCCGGAGCGCCGGGAAGAGCATCTGCGGGAGGCCCTGCGGAGGCTGGAGAGCCGGAATCTGGTGGACCGCTACCAGGCGGCCCTGGTGGTGCGGGAGTATGGGGCGCGGGCGATCCCGGAGCTGATCGAGCGGATACGGGGGGACAGTAGCCGTGCCCGGGAAGCGGCCCTTCTGCTCCTGGCCAAGATCGACGGGGCGCAGCAGGGCCTCCCCGAGCTGCGGGCCATGGCCGACGCAGGGCTGAACGGCACTGCCGACGCGACCGGCTTCCGACCGGACCCCAAGACCCTGGCCGCCATCCTGGGACTCCTGGCCCAGCAGGAAGATCGGGATTCGCTCGGGCTCTTCCGCGGCGCCATCGACAGCCCCGAGGAGGTCGTCCGCGGGGCCGCGTTGTTGGGTTTGCGGCAACTCAAAGCCATCGAGGCGGTCCCCGAGCTGCTGGAACGGCTGGGTCAGGAGCGCGAGGTCGCCAATCGCCAGCTTCGCCGGACCATTCTGGCCCTGTGCCGGGAGAACCCGGATGCCTTTGTGGACCGCATCGGCGCCCTGGCGCCGAAACAGCGTTTCGAGGTCGTGCGCCTCCTCGGGGACGACGATTCCGCCGCCGCGGTGCGCACCCTGCGGCGGATGACCGCCGACGGCGACCCGCGCGTCGCCCTGGGTGCGGCCCACGTCCTCGCCAAACGCGGAGACCGCACCGGCGAACCCGCGGCCAAGGCCATCGCGCAGCGCAACGACCTGGACGCCGAGTTGCAACGGGTCGCCTCGGAGGTGGAACGCCTGCTGAAATGAGAAGACCCCCGGCCGGCGGCCGCGACGGCCGATCCCCTCCCGGGATGGTGCGCGGAGGGCCGCGCCCCGTACGGATGGATCGAGTTCCCGGTACCGGCCGGCGCCCCCGACGGCCGATCCCCTTCC
>JAFGRS010000442.1 GCA_016935045.1 Lentisphaeria bacterium
TCGCACACCCCTTGCCGAAGGCCCTGAGCCGGGTCGAAGGGGCTCAAGGCCCTGAGCCCAGTCGAAGGGCTCCTGCTGAGCCGGTTCTCGGATTGGACTGAGGCATTACCGCCCCCCGTTCCCGGGCTTGATCCTGACGGCAGTCCGGCTACGTTCTCTGCCGAACCCCCGCAGCCGTGGGGGCCGAGAGCCCGAACTCCGGAGCGTGCCGATCCCGATGACCTTCAGCCCGGCCATACCGACACACCTGCTGGCGCTTCTGATGCTGGTATTGGTGGCGGTGCCCATGCTGCTGATCCTGCGCAGCCCGCGTCTGCGCCACCCGCGTACCCGGGCTGCCATCCTCGTCCTGCGGCTGGCGGTGATGGCCCTGCTGCTGCTCATCCTCGCCAATCCCGTGACCAAGGTTGGCCGCAAGCGGCCGCGCACACCCGTGACGGGCATCGTCCTGGTGGACACCTCGCGCAGCATGGGTCTGGGCGAGCCGACACGTCTGCACCAGGGCCTGGACTTCCTCGAAGCGTCCCTGCCGGAGGAGAAGGACTCGGTTCTCCTTCTGCCTTTCGCCGGCGAGTTGGCGCGGGCTCCCCTGGCGTTGCCGGAGCTGCGGCGGCTGCCGGTCGGTGGCCGGACCTGTCTGGGGGCTGCTCTCGGGAGGGCATTGCCCCTGGCCGTGGGTACCGGGGCGCGGTCGATTACGGTGGTCAGCGACGGTCGGGTGGACGATCCTCAGCAATTGGCGGAGGCCGCTGCCGCCGCCGCCGCCGCCGGTGTTCCGGTTTCCGTGCTGCCCGTGGGTGAGGCGCCGACGAGTCCGAACCTTGCCGTGGTCAATGCCCTGGTGGATCGCCAGGTCCCCGCGGGCAGTCGCATCCCGGTCACGTGCATGGTGCGGGCCTGGGGATGCAGGGAGCAACGTGCCGAGGTGACCCTGGTGGACGCAGAGGACGGGCGCGTCCTCGACCGGGGGGCCTTCCCCGCCCTGGACGGCATGCACCAGATCGGCCTGACAGCCGCCCTGGGCAAGGAGGACGCCCACCTCGAACTGCGGCTGGCGCCGGTCGAGGGCGAACTCAGCACCGAGGACAACGCCCTGCCCTTTGCCGTCTCGGTGACGGAGCCGCGCCTCCGGGTGCTGTACATGGAGGGGTCCAATCACCGGGACAAGCGTTGGACGGACACCTGGGAGTACGATTTCATCCGCGACGCCCTGCAGGAGACGGGCAGCATCGACGTGGACGTATTCACGGTGGACGAGCAGGTGGCGGACGGCGGACGGCTGTTCCACCTGGACCGTCCCGAGAGCGGGTATCCGGCATCGCGCGAGGGGCTTTTCGGCTACGACGTGGTGATCTGCAGCGACATCAACCGGACCATCTTCACGGAAGACCAGTTGTCGTGGACCGTGGAGTTGGTTGCGGAGAGGGGTGGCGGGTTCTGCATGATCGGAGGCTACACGGCCTTTGGTGCAGGCAAGTGGGACCGGACGGTATGGGAACAGCTGATCCCGGTGGACATGAAGACCGAGTCGGAAGGGTACGAGTGGGAGACGGTCAGCCCGGTGATTCCCGAGGTCGCCGCGGTCCATCCCCTGTGGCATTTCGATGCCGACCCCGCGGCCAACCGTCGCATCCTCGAAGCCCATCCCCCGTTTCTTGGTTTCAACCTGATCCACCGCGCCAAGCCCGCCGCGAAGGTGCTGGCCTGGCACGAGAAGCGTGAAATGCCGCTGATCTGCGTGCAACCCTACGGCCGCGGCCGCTCCATGGCCTTCGCCTCCGATGCCGCCGGAGGCTGGGGCGAACGCTACCAGACCGAATGGGGCGAGGGCGAACGCGACAACCGCCACTACCGTCGCTTCTGGGTCAATGCCGTCCGCTGGCTGGCCGAAAACAGCATGTCCACCCACCGAACCCAACTGCTGGCCACGACCGAGGCCATCCGTTGCACCCCCGGGGAGACGGTGGCTCTGCGGGCCCGGAAACTGAGCCTGGTGCGGCCCGAGGAACTGCGTCGCTGGCGGGTCGAGGCCTGGCTGGACAGCGGCGGCGAATCCCGGCCGCGTACGGTGGTCCTGCGGCTGAACGAACAGAGCGGGACTTTCGAGGGCAACCTGGTCATGCCGGCGGAACTCGCGGGTACGGCCCCCGTCATCCGTTTCCGGGCCGAGGGGCCGGAGGGCGCCGATCCCGACGAGGCCGAGGTGGGGATCCGGGTATCGGCGGCGGACCGCGAACTGGCGGATCCGGCGCCGGACCCGGGGGTACTGCGGCAGATCGCCGAGCGCACCGGGGGTCGTGTTCTGGAGGCGCCCTCCGAGCTGGCGGCGTTGGTGCGGCCGGCGCCGCGGGACGAGGCGGATGCGCGCCGGCTCTACACGGTTCCGGTGTGGGATCGAGGCTGGGTCTGGGGTCTGATCGTGGTCCTCCTTGCCGGCGAGTGGGTCTTGCGCAAGACGGCCCTCTTCGGGGCGACCTGATTCCCCGGCCGCAGGGGCAGAATGACGCCAGTGCAGGCGCCGCGGGAACTGCTTCTGACCGCTCCCTGGGTGGTGACCGCAGCGGCGCTCTGGCGCCGGGAAGGGAGGCCGACGTGATCGCGGTCTCGGTCGGGGGGCCCCACGGGCATCCCCTGTATGATCCCGTGTCGCATCGGGTGTACGCGACGTCGGCAGCGGACGTGGATCTGGTGCTGGTGGCGGGACGCATCCTGGTCCGGGATGGACGCCTGCGGATTGGGCGGCCGGCAACGGCCCTGGCACAGGCGCGGGCCATGGCAGAGGGGATCCGCTCCGGGGGGGAGGGGGACGTGGCGCCGTGAGCCGGGGAGATCGTTGCCCCGCCGAATCGAGCCCGGAGGACTCCCATGTGAAAGGCGCTCTCCGAGCGGCGATCAGGTCTTGATCTTCGTTCCTCCCCCTTCGCCCCGTTCCCGGGAACCCGGGGAGAGGGAGGGGGGGTCCAACTTCCTTGCAGTGATGGCGCCCTGCATCTATGGTTTGGTCAGACACAAAGGACGCGGTTGCCGGTCCCCGGCGGCGGCGGAGCGACGTTGGAGACGCGGCGCGAGGGGGTTGACATGGCACACGTCGAGTACATTGTGGACGAGACCCGTCACGAGGTCAAACTCGAGACTGTCGACACGACGATCGGACGCTCGGGTGAGTGCACGGTCCAGCTTCTCCACGACGCCGAACTCAGCCGGATCCACTGCAGCATCCAGAGGCAGGACGACGGCTCCTACGTGCTGGTGGATGAGGCGTCGACCAACGGCACGTTCCTCAACGACGAACGCGTCGTCAACGAGGAGAAACTCCTTCAGGACGGCGACAGGATCCGCATCGGGCACACGACGCTGACCTTCCGGGAGCAGGACATGAGCCGCACCGGCATGATCTTCAGCGAAGTGGAACAGCGCATGAAGAAGGGAGAGGGCTACCACACGATTCTCGGGAAGATCGTCGAGAAGAGCAGGAAGCATCCGTCGGGATGAGTCACCACGGAGCACGCGGAATACACGAATCCGCGGCAACCAACGTTCCTGTACGGTGTCAGTAGAGGCGTCTGTCGGTCTGTCCGCGTCGCCGGTCGAGTTCATGCGGCCGGCGGTGAAGCGAAGCATGGTGCGGTGGCAAGAGGAGTGTTGCGCATGAAGAAGCGTCTTCTGGTGTCGTGTCTGTTTGCGGGCTGTTTTCTGCTGGCGGTTGGGCACGCTGTTCGGGGCGCGGAATCGGGTTCGTGGTTGACGGACTTCGAGGAAGCGACGAAGGTGGCGACGGAGAAGAGTCTGCCGATCCTGGTGAACTTCACCGGCTCGGACTGGTGTGGCTGGTGCAAGCGCCTGGATGCCGAGGTCTTCTCGCAGAAGGCGTTTCAGGACTATGCGAAGGAGAACCTGGTTCTGTTCGTGGCCGATTTCCCGATGCGCAAGAAGCTGAGCGACGCGACCAAGGCCCAGAACGGTCAGTTGAACAGGAAGTACGGCGTCAAGGGGTATCCTACGATTCTGCTCCTGGACAGCCAGGGCAAGGAACTGGCCCGGACGGGGTACAAGCCGGGTGGCGCCGAGGCCTACGTGGCTCACCTCAAGTCGCTCCGGGGCGTGACCGAGTAGGCCCGATCCTGTTGACACAGGGGTACCGGCACTCGCCGCTCGACCTTCGCTGAATTTCAGGTTCTGAGAGAGAGCGTCTCCCACACACCCGTGGGACAAGGGGACCGGATTGGGTTGAGCCTGGATGATCTACCGCGAACCACGCGAAACACACGAATCACGTGGTTCGCGGTTCAGCGATGGTAGCGCTTCGTGTCCGGGCACTGGGGTTTGGAGAGGGCGCTATGCAGAGGACCCTTTCACTCGACGGGGTGTGGGAGCTGCGCTGGCGGGACGGGCAGCGGGGTCAGCCCCGTGGGCATCTCGTCGACGGGACGGGAAGTCTGCGCCGCAGCCTGCAGGCGCATGTTCCCGGGGAAGTCCACCTGGACCTGGTGTCGGCGGGGCTGATCGACGACCCGGGTGTCGGGACCA
>JAFGRS010000443.1 GCA_016935045.1 Lentisphaeria bacterium
GCTTCCCCGACCCCCTGTTTTCCGGTCGCCCCTGCCTGCGGAATGTCCGGAAAACGGGGCCTTCGCACGGCTTCCCCGACCCCCTGTGTTCCGGTCGGGGGATGGGGAGGGTCGTGTTGGGGCAACGGCCGGGCGGATGCGGTCGCACAGCGGTGTACAACCCCGGCGATGGGTAGCTCGGGGGGGGCTGGCGCTGCCCTGGCGGCGGGCTTGATTCTGCTCCTGGCCGGAGTTTATTACGCTGCTCGGATTCGGCTTTGGCGGGAAAGAGGCCGAGGCCCACGTTGTCCGCAACGGGGGTCGGCGCCATCCTCCGCAGGAACGCAAGAGACACATCTGGAGAGGATTCATGATGAAGGGTATCAGCTGGCGGGGAATTGCGGCCGTGCCCATGGTGACCAGTGCCTCCCTGTTCGCCGCGGACGGCGGCGCCGGCATGGCGGCTGCATCGGGGTGGTGGTGGATCGCGCCGATCGGTTCGGTGCTGGGTCTGATCTGCGCCTGGTACTGCTATCGACTGATGATGCGTGCCCCCCGGGGGAACGACCGCATGGAGGAGATCGCGGAGTATGTGCGCGAAGGGGCCATGGCCTATCTCCGGCAACAGTACTCCCGGGTGGGGATTGTGTTCGCGATTCTCGTGGTGGTGTTCACCGTTCTGGCGTTCCTCGGGGTGCAGAACCCCTTTGTTCCCGTCGCCTTTCTGACGGGGGGGTTCTTCTCGGGCCTGTGCGGGTTCCTGGGGATGAAGACGGCCACCGCGGCGTCCAGTCGCACGGCCCAGGGAGCCAGCGAAAGTCTGAACCGGGGACTGCAGGTTGCCTTCCGTTCCGGCGCCGTCATGGGCCTGGTGGTGGTGGGCTTCGGCCTGCTCGACATCTCCCTGTGGTTCTTCATCCTGGACAAGATCGTCTACACCCCGGAACACATGCTCCATGGCTGGGGATTCCTGGTGCCGGCCGGCTTCAGCCCCGAGCACAAGCTGCTGGAGATGACGACGACCATGCTGACCTTCGGCATGGGCGCCTCCACCCAGGCCCTCTTCGCCCGCGTGGGCGGCGGCATCTATACAAAGGCGGCGGACGTCGGCGCGGACTTGGTGGGAAAGGTCGAGGCCGGCATTCCCGAGGACGACCCCCGCAATCCGGCAACCATCGCGGACAACGTGGGAGACAACGTGGGGGACGTCGCCGGCATGGGAGCCGACCTCTACGAGTCCTACTGCGGCTCGATTCTGGCCACGGCGGCACTCGGGGCGGCCCTGCCGGCAACGGCGCGGATGGCGGGGGCCGGGGCGGTCACGGCGCCCATGATCGTGGCCGGTATCGGCATTGCCTTGTCCATCATCGGCATCTTTGCCGTGCGCTGCAACGACGACAAGGCCAGTATGCTGACCCTGCTGAAGGCGCTGCGGCTGGGCACCTGGGGGAGTTCCGGTCTGATCGTGGTGATGTGTGCCGTGCTGGCGGGGCTGCAGGTCATCACCTGGGGCGTGTTCGGCGCCGTGGTCGCGGGGCTGGCTGCCGGAGTGGTCATCGGCTACTCCACCGAGTACTACACCTCGGACGAGTACAAGCCCACGAAGGGGATCGCGCAACAGGCCAAGATGGGCCCGGCGACGGTGATCATCGACGGCCTGGCGGTGGGGATGTTCTCCGCCGGCATCCCCGTGGTGGTCACCGTGATCGGCATCCTGGCGGCCTTCGGCCTCGCCGGCGGCTTCACCAGCCTGCCCTCCGGCCTGTACGGCATCGGCTTCGCGGCGGTGGGCATGCTCGCCACGCTGGGCATCACCCTGGCCACCGACGCCTATGGCCCCATCGCGGACAACGCCGGGGGCAATGCCGAAATGTCCCAACTGCCCCCACACGTCCGCGAACGGACCGACAACCTCGATATGCTGGGGAACACGACGGCAGCCACGGGCAAGGGCTTCGCGATCGGTTCGGCCGCCCTCACGGCCATGGCCCTGTTGGCAGCCGAGGTCCAGGAGGTGGACGTCTGGACCAACAAGCTCAAGGACAAGATCGCCCTGCCCTTCGACCTCACCGGCTACAGCCTCAGCAACGACAACATCATGTTTTTCGTGGAGAAGTACAACCTCAGCATCATGAACCCCCTGCTGCTGTGCGGGGTTTTCGTGGGCGCCATGATGGCCTTCGTCTTCTGCGCCATGGCGATGAAGGCCGTGGGCCGTGCCGCGGGTGCCATGGTGGAGGAGGTGCGCCGTCAGTTCCGCGAGAAGCCGGGGATCATGGAAGGGAAGGACCGTCCGGACTATGCGCGTTGCGTGCAGATCTCGACGGCCGGGGCCCAGAAGGCGATGATGGTCCCCTCGCTGCTGGCCATCGTGATCCCGGTTGCCGCGGGCCTCATCCTCGGCGTTCCCGGGATCATGGGTCTGCTGGTGGGCGCCCTGACGACGGGCTTTTCCCTCGCCTGCATGCTCAACAACGCCGGAGGAGCCTGGGACAACGCCAAGAAGCATATCGAGAAGGGGAACTTCGGCGGCAAGAAACTCCCCGACGGCAGCAAGAACCCGATCCACCAGGCGGCCGTGATCGGCGATACGGTGGGGGATCCCTGCAAGGACACAGCCGGTCCGTCCCTGAACATCCTCATCAAGCTGATGAGCATGGTGGCCATCGTCTTCACACCGGTGATTCTGCGCTTCTCCCCGACGGTTCAGAGCTGGCTTGGTATCGGGCACTAGTGCGCCGGCCCGCACCGGGATGGCACCGGGATGGCACCACGAACGAGTTACGTCTGCACGCTGGACGACGTCCAGATCGGGCATCTGCATGAGCTGCTGGATGCCCGCGGCTGGGCGTTCGCCGAGGCCCCCCATGCCCACTGGCAGGCCCGTCTGGGCAAGACGGGAATCGTCGCCTACCGTTCCGGGAAAGTGACGGTCCAGGGCAGGGAGACGGAGGACGTGGTCCAGTTCCTCCTCGAACCGGAGGTGCTGCGTGAAGCCCGCCTGGGCTATGAACACGTGCTGGCGGAGCAGGAGACCCCGGCCATGTTCGAACCCCATGCCGGGATCGACGAGAGCGGCAAGGGGGATTACTTCGGGCCATTGGTCGTCGCCGCCTGTTACGTGGATGGGGACAGCGCCAGGGAACTGCTGCGGCTCGGAGTGATGGATTCGAAGCGGATTCACAGCGACCGGCGCATCGCGGATCTCGCCGCGGGCATACACCGCGTGACCCGGGAACGCCTCAGCGTGGTGGCCGTCGGACCCCAGGCGTACAACCGGCTGTACGCCAACTTCGGCAACCTCAACCGCCTCCTGGCCTGGGGCCATGCCCGGGCCCTCGAAAACCTGCTCGAACGCGAACCCGCCTGCCCCCGGGCGCTGTCGGACCAGTTCGGACGCAAGGAGACCGTGCTGCGGGCCCTGCAGCGCCGCGGCCGCACGGTGACCCTGGAGCAACGCCCCAAGGCCGAAGCCGACGTGGCCGTGGCGGCGGCCTCGATTCTGGCCCGAAACGAGTTCGTAGGCCGCCTGGAGCAACTCTCGGTCCAGGTTGGGATGATCCTTCCCAAGGGCGCCGGCGCCGCCGTGAACCGCGCTGCCGAGGAATTGGTCGCGCGTGGGGGGAAGGATGCCCTGGGTTCGGTCGCGAAACTGCATTTCCGCACGACGAACGCCGTCCTCGGGGGGTAGGCCGAGGGGGGCGCGGCCCTCCGCGCACCATTTCTTTCCGCAGTACGGGGCGCGGCCCTCCGCGCACCATTTCTTTCCGCAGTACGGGGCGCGGCCCTCCGCGCACCATCCGGGACGGGGATCGGCCGTCGGGGGCGCCGGCCGGTA
>JAFGRS010000006.1 GCA_016935045.1 Lentisphaeria bacterium
AGCGGGAGCGGCGCAGCCCTTCGGGGCGAGGCGGCGCACGGCCATCCGCTGCGTACCTCGTCGCTTACATACCTTAGGGTATGCGCCTTCCTCGTGCCTTGCGGATGACCATGCGGCGCCTCGCCAAAATGTGAAGTTATTTCCGTGCGGACCCTAAGTTCCTGTCCGCCCGCACGGTGGCTCACGGCCCAAGTAGGTCCGGAGCGCCGAACCGGACCCCGGTCGCAGGCTCAGCGTGCGACCGGCTTTCGCCCTGCGCCGACACCGGAGACGGGGAAACTCGGCAGCATTGGGGGGCCGGGGGTCCGGAAGATCAGGCTCAGACGCCCTTACACGTCTGCTGAGAACACCGGCACAACCGGAACATGAGGGTGATACGAGGTAGGGGCCACGAGCCGAGTGGCACCAAGTCCCGCTCGGTTCGCGGGATCTGTTTTGCGTCACCCGATGGGTTCACCGTGACTTCCGCCGAGTAGGGTGTTCTGAGGCCCCGTACACCTCTTCGGGGCCGAGAATATCCGGGTAGAACCGGCGCAGGAAACGGCGGGTCGCATAGCAGAGGTCACATTTGCTGACGGCCTCCCCCGGGAGCGCGAAACCGTGCTCGGTGCGGGCGAACTCGGCCAGGGCGGCGGGGCCTCCGCGGGCCAGCATCGAGGCAATGGGACTGCTACGGTCCAGGCCTCGGGCCATGACCTCGGCCAGCGGCATACGGTCGGTGTTGCCGAGGATGACGCCGCAGTTCGTCTCGATGAAGTGGGGAGCGACACCCGCCGCATGGGCCTCCCTCAGGACGTCCTGCAGGTCCCGCCAGTGCATCATGCATTCTCCTCCGGCGATGTGGATCACGCGGCCGAGAGCATGGAGCGCATGGAGATGCTCGACCGCCTGACCGGTGGTCATGTGCACGCGTGGGCGGTTCGGAGCGCAGGCGAAACAGCAATGACGGCAGGCGATGGTGCACGCGTAGGTGTAGAGGATGGCGGCTACACCGAGGCGTCGCCCCGCCTCGACGATGCCGACCTCAGCGATGAGCCGGCACGTTGCAGGGAGCGTCATGGGGATCCCCGATGTTGGCGGTACCGACGCGTCGTCCTCGGCGGCATGCCGACCCGGCGCGGGCCCGTGCGTTCTGACGCTCATGGCCGGCCTTGACTCGGCCAGATCTCGATGCCGCTGAGGATGGGGACCTGATCGGGGGTCGCGCCGCTGCCCTTGGGCACGAAGTCGACCAGGACTGCCTGCGTGGCCGAGATACCCTGGAATTCCTTCGTGACCGCGGCGCCTGTCCCCGACGCCTCCCGGGCCACGTCGACATCGGTGGCCACGGCCTCGCCCTGCAACCGGATGTCGAACACGCGCCGGCCGGGCGCCGCGGCGTCAGGCTCCGCAAAGTGCATGCGGACATCCACGAGGCGCGGTTCCATCCTGGCCATGGGGATGATCAGGAGTTGCTCGAAGCCCTGCCCCTTGCGCGGGGCTCCCGGCAACGGACCGCGGTTGCGCAGGTGCACCATCAGCTCGTTACGGGTGAGTCCCGCGTCGGCAAGGGTCTGCCAGGGAATCGCAATCTCCGCGCCGAACCACCCGCCGTCGAGGGACACGGCGCTCTGCCACCGGCCCTCGTAGCTGACCTGTTCCGGATGGGCGCCGAGGGGCGGTTCGTAGAGCGGGAAGGCGTGGGGCTGCCGTGCCGGGTAGAGGCCGTTGCCGGCGGGCCTCTCGCTGCGCGTGAACACGATGGGCGGCGCCGACGCCGACGCCAGCCGGAAGCCCTGGTAGGCAAGGGCGTTCTTCTCCGGGCTGCCGGCCGGATGCCAGAGCGCCTGGGGACCCCGCACCGGGCCCCCGTCGCGGTCGTTTACGAACACCTGCAGGCCGAACTCCGTGCCCGGAACCGGCTCGATTCCCAGGTTCTGCCACGGCAGCAGGGCCTCGACGAGATAGCCATCGGGTGTCCGGGCGCCCGCGACCTCCAGAGACAGGCGACCGGCGGCTTTGGTGGCCCTGCGACGATCGTAGAAGCGGTGGCGCGGCGCGGTGTGCCTGCCGTCCGCCCCGGGTGCGATGACGACCTGGAAGCTCTCCGGGCCGCCGATCCCAGCCGTCATGAACAGCTCGATGGAATCGCCCTGGAAAAGGCGCCCGACATCGGCGTCTTCCCGGATGGCGTTGTCCGTGATCCCGGCGAGAACAAGAAGTCCCCGGGCGCACCAGGCAAACCGAAAGCAGGGATCCAGATTCTCGGGGGCCCGCAGTTGCCCTCCCGGACCGGGCAGCGAGGTCACCCGGAAACCCTCCTCTCGCCAGTCCCCCGCGGCGCCGTCGACGGTGATGTCCAGTGGCGGAATGTCCAGAATACCGTAGGCCGAGACGTACGTCCACTGAGCATCGTACCTGGCGCCGGTCGGCGACACGGCCAGGTGCAGGCACGTGGTCGCCTGGGGAACCGGGGGGGATGGCAGATTGCCGATCAGGATCTCGAACGCACCGTCCTCCCACACGGGACCGTCGTGCTCACGAATGGCCATCCCGGGCTTGGCGTCGACCGCAAGGGGCCGTCGGCACCCCAGGTAGAGGGCTTCCCGGTCGTAGCGCAGTGTGACCGAGCCGTCCTCGCCCTGCGCGGGATAGGCCTTGTAGCCGTTCCAGCACGCTTCCGCGAGGTCGCCGTCAAGGGTCGGCGAGGCGGACGTGTACCAGGAAGCGAAGCCGCGATCGAGGATCTCCAGATCGAGCTCCAGATGGTGGACGCCGCGGAGTCCGCTGGAAAACACCCAGGGGATGTCCGTACCCGCGACCGATCGAGCCCCCAACGGGTCGTAGTAGGGGCCGAAGCCATCGATGCACTCGTAGCGGAACGGAATGGCAATGTCCCGTCGGTGCGACTGCGTCTCGGGCCGCGGCGTCGCCAGCCAGAGGGTGCCGTCCGGGGCACGGCGGTCTCCGGGAGCCCCCAGGTTGAGGGAGACGCGCTCGACGCTGGCATTGGGCAGACGGTCATAGAAAACCCCCCAGTTGTCCCGCGACTCGTCCGGCAGCAGTGCCAGTGTGGTCTGGAAACTGTAACTGCAGGAGCATCCCGCATCCCCCGGGGAGGCAAGAAGCAGGCCGTTGGCGGGGATGGCGCTGATACAGCATCCGGCACGGATGGCGGGAAAGTTGTGGATCCCGGTGTCGCCCTCGAGACCATAGAAACCGATGGTCCCGGAGCGGAAGGCCAGGAGGTTGGGACAGCCGCCCATGGTGCCGCAACCGTAGGAACGGACGAAGTTCCAGGCGGAGGTGCTGTCGTTGAACACACCCTCACGATCTCGGGGCTCCCCGGTATGGAGGTCGAACGCAAGGGGTTGCACGTAGATCGTTCCCCCGGTGATGACGGGAGAGCGCCGGAAACTGGCGGAACGCCCATAGAGGAACTTGCCGGAATCGGCGTCATAGCCCGAAAAGCCGCCGTCCCCGAGCGCCACCAGAACACCGTCGGAAAGCCACAGCGTCGTGCGCGAGCCGATCTGTTCCTGGGTCGCCCAGCGAATGGCGCCGCTCGTACGGTCGATCGCGACAAGACGCTTGCCGGCATCCACGTTCAGCCCCCGTCGACGGGCCGCTTCGAGATCGGCACTGCCGATCTGCTCGATCAGATACAGCGTCTGCGCGTCCACCGAAACGGCGTTGTTGGCGACGGGACCCGGCGCCAGGTAGGACCATGCCCGCTCGCCACTCTCCTGACTCAGTGCGAACAAGCACTGCCCCTCGGACTCGCTGCGGCCCATGCTGCCGAGGACCTGCCCCCCGTCCACGGCCAGAAAACACCACGTCCGCAGCGCCTTGCGCAGGTCCTCCGACATCTCCGGGATGTCCGGCAGGGCATAGGCACGCAACGTCTCCCCCGTAGCCGCGTCCAGACGGTCGCAGCGGCCGCCGGTGGCCAGGAAAACGCTGTCCCCCACGGCGGCCACATTGCTGCCCTTGCCAGGCATGGACCAGCGTCCCGCCCGGGGGAACTCGCGTTGCCAGAGGAGACGGCCGTTGTAGGCATTGACCACCGTGATATGGCGTTGCCCCGTGACCACCATGCGGCCGTCGACACACAGCGGGGCGGGGCCTTGCCAGTGCCGGCTGACCAGCGTGGCCGGCCCCGGTTCACCGAACCAGAGCAGCCGCAGGGGCAACCGGACACGCTCGTCGGCGGACGCCCCCGTGCGCGCCGCATTGGCATACTGGTGGCTCCAGTCGTCGCTCCGCGGGAGCTTGCCGCGAGACACCAGGACAGCGCCCGGAACGGCCTCCATCTCGGCCGCGGGAATGCCGCCCTGACGGAGCCAGTCGACCACCTCCGCGGGGGCCTGCTCCGCAGCCGTGACGGGGATGCAGATCCTGCCGCCGCAGGGACGCAGCAGACGGTACAACTCGCCCGATGCAAACCCCTCCCGGCTCTCCGGCAAACCCGTGCCGACGACGATCAGGTCGGCGAAGAACTCCGGGTAGCGGACGTTCCCCAGGTCCCCCGTCTGAACCACGGCCCGGGGGCCGTATAGGCCGACGGCATCGAGAGTCTGCCGCAGGACCCGTGCCCTCTCGGCGTCGGGTTCCGGCACGAAAACCGTCATCCCCGGCTGCCGCGCCAGATGGTACAGGAAGGACGCGTCGCCCGCGCCCAGCGCCAGGCAGTAGCCGTCCCGGGCCCCGGCTGCCTCCAGCACGGCCCGGGCGCGTGCCGCGGCCGCCTGGTCCGCGGCCAGGCGTTGTGCCTCCGCGTCGTCCGTCTGCGGGGTATGGCCCGGCGGCCGAATCCTCTGGGCAGCCCCATAGCACAGGATCTGCCCCTCGGTCGTGCTGAGGAGCAACCTGCCATCGGCCACGGCGAGGCCGCGGACCTGGCCTTCCGCCCGGGTTTCCCAGAGCGTCCGGCCATCCCCGGCAGCCCGCACGGCCGCGATGCCATCCCCGCCGCTGACCAGGGCATCCCCGGCCTTGATGAGGGCATAGGTGCGACCGGCGTCGCTTTCCCAGCGCGCATTCCAGCCCTTGCCCCCGAGCCAGCCATCCAGGTCGTAGGCACCGATTCTGCCGCCCCCCGAGGCGTAGAGCGTGGAACCGTCCGCAACGGCGCGCAGTTTGCCCTGGACTTCCAGCACCCGTCCTCCGGAAACGGCATCGAAGACCACGAGGCCGTCTTCCGGGTGGGGCTGCGCCTCGCTGATGACCGTGTCGACGTCGGGAACATGGTGATTGCGCCAGGCGACCAGCTTGTCCCTGACCACCATGTTCCACGTTCCGCCCCAGCGGTTCCCCCAGCCGTCGGGGGCACTGTGGTAGTACTGGAACTCCCCGGTGCCGCGCTCGAACGCCGCCGGCACGTTGCGGCCGGTGGGAACGAATACCTGCGCATCGTTGCCGACGACATACCCCTGCGGGGCCACGCCGAGCAACGCAAACGAGCCGGGGTGCGGCTGGCGCTGGTACCGGGTGGCCGTCTCGAACTGCTTCCAGACCACCTCGCCGCTGTCGGCACGGAGAGCGTATAGGTAGATGCCGTCGGATGGCCACATCCCCGCCGCGAAGTAGACGATCCCCTTGTCCACCGCAACGCCCGTGCGGATGGGCCACCGGCTCATCAGTTGACCATTGCCGAACACCAGCTCCCGGGACG
>JAFGRS010000053.1 GCA_016935045.1 Lentisphaeria bacterium
CGGAACTCCTCGAGCAGTTCGGGCTGCGGATTGGCCCGCGGGTTCTCCCAGTGGTAGGGGAAGAGGTGCACGTCGTAGCTCTCGTCCTTGACCACGAGGACGGTGGTGGAATAGGCCACCTCGTTCTTCACCCCGTCCTGGTCGGGGGAAGCCACCAGCAGCTGCAGTCCCAGGTCCGTGGCGAAGCCGAGGATCTGGTCGCGGCGGCTGCTGTCGATGCCGTAGAATGCTTCGTCGAAGATGAGGGTGGGCAACTGGACCCGGTTGCCGCGGAAGAGGAAGTCGGCGACGGTGAGGATGAGGAGATAGTTGGGTACGGCCTGTTCGCCGCCGGAGCCGATGCTCTTGGTGCGGCGGTCCATGACCACGCCGTCTTCGTCGTCGGTGTTCTGCACCCGCATGTCGTAGTGGAACCAGTTCCGGTAGTCCAGGATATCGGGGACGGTATTGACTTCGGTGCCCATCACCTCGTCACGATGGTCTTCGAAGAAGAGCCGCACTTCGTCGGCGGCCCTGTCGGCTTCGAAGGGGTTGTAGTGCTCGACGATTCGGATGAGCCGTCGGTAGCGTTCCACTTCCTGGAGTTGAAAGCGGTACCGGCTGCCGCCGAAGGTCCTGGCGCCGAGGTCCCGGTTGATCCGTTTGACCATTTCCCGGAGTTCGCGGACGTAGCGGTTGAGAAAGAGGAGGAGTTGCTCGACGATGAGGCGTCGGAAGAGTTCCCGGGTTTTCTGGTTGATCAGTTCACGTTGTTCGTCCACCTGTTGCCGCTGCACCTCAACGAGGTCATGAATGCCGCTGTTGCGGCGGTCGAGGAGGCGGTTCTCCGGGGCCTCGTAGCTGAAGCCGTACAGCGCCCCGAACACGGGGTGGTGCAGAGCGGCCCCGAGTTCGCCGACGATGATGCCCTCCTGTCGGTCCAGGTTCCCGAGCGCATCGTCCACGGCGGCGGGGTCGGCGAAGCGGTTGCCGGCGCAGGTGTCCAGGACGTAGCGCGCGATGTTCTCGGCGGTACATCCCGCGGCGCGCAGCGAGGTTTCCTCGGCCTGCATGTGTTCGAGGGCGGCCCGGTGCTGCAGGGAGGAGGTTTCGAGGGTCTGCAGGATTCCCTTGATCTGGTTGTTCAGGGCACCGGCTTCCGCGTGCATGGCTGTTTCCTCGGCGCGCTGCTTGTCGAGGCGGCGCCGGAGTCTGCCGCTGAGCTGTTCGAGGCGGTCCAGGCCCTCGCGGCTGACGATGGCGCGGAGGTCCTTGAGGCGTTGCTCCCGGGAGGCCACGTCTGCGGCCAACTCGGCGGCACGTTCGAGGAGGGCCCGGTGGCCCTGTTCCCTGGACTGGCACAGCAGGGCGGCGCGCCGGACCTCCGCGCCCCGGCGCAGGAGGTCGGCCCCGTCTTCGTCCAGGAGCCTGCGCAGATCGGCGAGCCGGGCCACGGTGTCACTGAACTCCTTCTCCCGCCGGCCGACGTCCGCCAACTCCACCTCGAGCGCGTCGAGTTGTGCCTGGAGGTGGTCTCGTTCGGTCTGGCAGGCGGTCTGGCGCCGTTGCAGCCCGACCAATCCCCGGGCGGTCTTCCCGAGGCGGCGTTCGTGGCTGCGGAAGCGCAGGCCGGTATCTCCGTCGCGGGTCGGGAAGGTCTCCGGCTCCTGGTGGGCCATCATCTCGGCGGCGAGGGCCCGCAGGGCGCAGGGGTCGCTACGGGAGACATCGAAGGCTTCCCGGATCCAGTCGGCCAGGTCGCCGTAGGCGGGCGCCCGTGCCAGCCGCACCCCCGGATGCAGCGGGAAGACGATCTCGCGTGCCGTCTCGAATGCCTCGGAGGGGACCAGGAGGGTGGCAAGCACGTCCTCCCCGATGGCCTCTTCCAGGGCCGCAGCGTGATCTTCCGAGACCGTGGGGGCCCATTCGAGGCCGGCGTAGAGAGGGGTCGCGTTGATGACGGCATGGTGCAGGGCTCGGAGGGCCTCCGCGAAGCCCGCTACGACCGGCAACGCCTCCTCCTGCCTGGTGGCGCGTGCCAGCCGCTCCCGCGTCTCCCGCGCCGCGCGCGAGGTCTGTTCCCGGCAGTGACGCAGAACCGCCAGTTGCCCTTCGGGGTCACGGGAGGCCTCGACCCCGCGTTCCCGGAAGGCGTGCAGGGGCAGGTTGTCGAGGCAGTCCTCGGGGGTGCCCTGCCGCTGGATGGCATCGAGGGCGGCGATCAGCTCGGTCACCGGGAAGGGCAGCTGGGGCGCAAGCCGGGTGAGGTCGCCGAAGAGCCTGACGACGGCCTTGCGCAGCCGTTCCCGTCCCCGTTCGCGTTCCCGGGTTGCCGCCCTGGTGTGTTTGGCGGACTCCGCCACGGCGGCCCGCCGGTCGGCAAGGCCTCGGGTGAGGCGTTCGAGGTCGGCGGCCTGTTCCCGTTCCGCGGTGATGATCCCGGAGCTGTCCCGGCGTTGCAGGTCGCCGAGCCGCCGGCTGAGGTCCTCCTGTTCCCGTTGGCAGATCTCGATCCGGCCCAGCAGCGCATTCCGTGACTCTTCGCGGTCCGCGCGGAGGGCCTCGAATTCGGCCCGTCTGCGGTCCAGTTCGGCGGCCCGGTAGTGGGCGCGCAGCCAGCGCAGGCGGCGGCGTTCTTCGCGCACCGCATGGACGCGCTCGATGTGGTCGCGGAGGCCGGCGAGGTAGTGGCACTTCTCCTCGAGGGCACGCAGATCGGCCCCGGCCTGATCGAGGGACCGGAGGGCGATGATGACCTGTTCGAAGAGGTCGCTGCGGGGTTCGGGCAGGAGTCTCCGGAAGAGCTGGTGGTAATCGGCCGTGTGGGAGACGATTTCCCGGTAGGCCTTGCCCATGGAAAGAAAACGGCACACCTCCGCGAAGGCTTGCTCACCGCCAAACAGCCGGCCGGCCACCTCGCGCTGGTAGTGCATGATGTTGCCGTAGAAGCCATGGCCGTCGCCGAGGGCATCCCGCATCTCCTGCCGGGTGGCGGGGCGCCGGCCGCCCTCCGCGTCCACCAGGAAGGGGATCTCTTCGAGGGGACCTTCCCGGAGGATGCCCCAGCGCTGCACCTTCTCGTCCATGCTGCGGGCGGTCATGCCAACCGCGGCGCTGACCGGCCGGCCCCCGTCGGCAGCCACCTCAATCCCCACGTAGGTGATGGCCCCCGCGGCGTTCAGCGGCCCGGTGTCCACGTTGTAGCGCAGGATGACGCCCTGGACCCGCCGGCCGTCCTCCCGTGCGCCGGCCACCCGGGCGGCGGAGTTGAACTCCATGGCCTCGCCGGCGGTGAGGGCGTAGTGGACGGCATCCAGGATCGTGGTCTTGCCGGAGGCATTGTCCCCGAGGAGGAAGAGGTGTCCCCCGTGGCGGATCTCGATGGTCTCGTTGACCAGGTTGTGGAAGTTGACCAGACGGACGCGACGGAGCGCCAACCGGTTGCTGCTCTTGCCGTTCATGGTATGCTGCTCCGGGTCGGGCACGGTCCGTCGCACGGCGCCGGAAGGTCCGTCTGCGCCGTCGTCGTGGCAGATCCAGGGCCCCGGCGCGAGGCGCGCCCACACACACTCATGACGCCGGCAGGACCTCGGCCCCGGGGGCGTCAACGTCCGTATCTTCGGCGGCCGACACGGCACTGCCGAGCCGGCTGGAGTTGTAGTGATAGAGTGCCGGCATGGCCTCGAAAATCATGTCCGATTCGACCACTTCCATGCCCGCGGGGGGCGGGATGCGGAGGAGAAAGCGGTAGCGTTCCAGCACGGGCAGAATGCGCCGCAGTACGTGCGCCCGGACCGCGTCTTCGGAATAACGCCCGTCGCCGGTCCCCGGGAACAGCTCGAGGAAGCGCCGGTGGGTGTAGGTGAGGAGGTCGCCGAAGCGGAAGCGGAGGTTGTCGCGGTCTTCGACGGTCATGGAGTTCTCATCCAGCTGGTTCTCGAAGAACTCGAGCAGCAGCATGAACCCGATGCAGTCGTCGCGGCGGCGGAAGCCGAAGAGGTCGCGGTTCGCCTCGCTGACGGCCTGGTTGTACCACTTGGGTTTGTGGACACGGGCGCACTTGTCATCCAGAACCAGGGACCAGCCGAAACACTCGTCGAAGAATTGTGCGAACTCCTGGCGATGACGGCGCAGAAAGAAGAAGGTGTCCTCGTTGTCTTCCCGGTAGAAGTAGGGAGTTTCGAGGAGGAGGTTCAGGACGGCGCGGACGCGTTCGGGGTAGCGTTCGAGGAGGGGTGTGATGGTGGTGTTCATGGTGGCGGGGCCTTGCCTCGGGTCCGGGGGCTGAGGCGGACGGTCAGGTCGGTGAAGGTCAGCCGCTGGTCTTCGACGGCGACCTGTGCGGTCCCGTCGGCGGGGTCCATATGGAGGCCGATCCGGCGCAGTTTGGCGCCCTGTCCGAGCATGCCGGCCTTGGTGAGGTCCATGATGCGGGGGAAGTCTTCCGGTTCGATGAAGGCAGCCTGGGAGAGGCGTCGTCCGAGGGCCAGGAGATCGCTGCCGCCGAGGGCTGGGACGAGCCAGTCCCGCAGGCGTTCGAGCCGGGCCTGTTCCAGGCTCACGACCGTTTCTCCCTGCCGCCGTTTGCTCCGCAGCGGGAAGGAGGGTTGGCGCCGTTCGATGCCGGTGGTGCGTCTGGGGGGTGGCGGATCGGCCCGTTCGTGATCGTCCCAGTAGTTCGGGTCGGCGCGCATGCATGCGGGGGCGAGGAGTTCGCGCAGGAAACGGTAGGGGAC
>JAFGRS010000444.1 GCA_016935045.1 Lentisphaeria bacterium
CCACGCGGATCATGAAGAACTCGTCGAGGTTCGAGCCGGTGATGGCCAGGAATTTGAGGCGTTCGAGGGGGGGTGTTTGGGGGCACATGGCCTCCTCCAGCACCCGGTGGTTGAACTCGATCCAGCTCAGTTCGCGGTTGACGATGGGGTGTTCCGACACGGTGGCGTCCGCTCCATGGGGCCTCAGACGGCCGGCGAGATCCTGACCTGAAGACCGTAGACCTGTTCGAACAGCTCCGCCTTCTCCTCCAGGGCCATGCGTTCCAGCGCCACGTCACCGACGCCGGACACCAGGAAACGGATGCCGTCCTTTTCCCGCACGATCCGCAGGTCCCGCAGGCGCTGGACATGGCTGCGGTCGAGGGCGTCGGCCGCCCGCAGGATGGCCGCCAGCTTCAGCACCTCGATGCGTTGCTCCCGGCTCAGCGCGGCGTACTCCGCGTGATCCGTGTGGGGATGCGGTCCGCGGTGGTAGCAGGCCACCAGGGCGGCGAGCATGCGGTCCCGGCTGCTGAGTCCGAAGATGTCGCTGTTGGCGATGAGGTACATGCTGTGGCGGTTGTGGTTGGGGGAGCTGATGTACATGCCGATCTCGTGCAGCATGCCGGCGACCTGGAGGACGAATCGGTGCCGCGGGGTGAGGGCACTCTCCGCCTGCACCGCGTCGAACAGCATGCAGGCCGCCGCGGATACGTAGGAGACGTGGGCCTGGTCCACCCCGTAGCGGTTGCCCAGGGCCACCGCCGAATCGAGGACCTGCCGCCGAAAATCCTCCGTCATGGCCTGCTGGCCGGCCATGGCCGCCAGGACCCCATCCCGCATGCTCACGTCCGTGACGTAGACGTGCGCGCAGCCGAGGACCTGGGCCAGGTGAACGTAGGTCAGCAGGGCCGGTCCCAGGGTCTCCGCCTCGGGATAGCTGAGGTAGAAGCGCCGCACGAGGTCATCCTCGGACATGGAGAAGACATCGTTGGCGAGGTCCCGGACCCGGGAGACCGTGAGCCGCGCCAGTCTCTGGCAGTCCCATCCGGGTTGCAGCCGGGAGGCGGCGAAGCGCGCATCGCCCCCCATGGCGAGAATCTGCGGCCGGGTACAGTGCTCGGAGGCCAGCCGTGCCTGCAGCATGTGCCCCACCCGCCCGATCTGTGCCTCCATGACCGGGCGCCGGGAGCGCACCGAGGCGGCCTCGGACTCCTGCTGCTGCCAGAGGCGGAGGGCACCCAGTTGGTGGGCCTGCGAGAAGAGGACGCGGTGGTTCCGGACGGCCAGCAGTTCGGTGCTGCCGCCGCCCACCTCGACGACCAGCGCGGTCCGGCCGCGGCCGAAGGCCGGTTTTTCGAGGAAGGGCAGAATGCCCAGGTAGGTGAAACGGCTGAGTTCGGCTTCCGCGACCACGTCCACTTCGAGGCCGGTGGCGATGTAGATCCGGTCGATGACGGCATCGCGGTTGGAGGCCTCCCGTACGGCGCTGGTTGCCACCACCCGGAGGTGGTCCCTGTCGGGGGGGATACGGTATTCGCGCAGGCGTTCGGTGAACAGGCGCAGGACATCCATGCAGTCTTCGACGGCCGGCTGCGGGATGTGGCCCCGGCGGAAGGTATCGTAGCCCAGGGTGACATTCTGTTGCAGCCGGTCGATGATGCGCACGGTTCCGGCGGCGGTCACGGTAGCGACGGCGAGGCGTATGGACGTGGTCCCGAGGTCGATGACGGCGAGTTGGCGGGATTCCTCTGTCATGGCGATCCCTGGCGGCCGGGGTGGGGGGCTCAGGCCCGGCCCTGGATGACCTCCCGGGCCCAGCCCGCGGCGCCCTGGACGGTGGCGTCGTCCCCGAGCTTGGCGGCGACCACGGAGAACGTCCCCAGAAACGAAGGCATGACCCGTTCCTCGACGCTGCGGCTGACCTCCTCGAGGAAGAGTTTGGGCAGGGCTTCCACGAGGCCTCCTCCCAGCACGACCACGTCCGGACCGAGGAGGTTGACCGCATTGCCGACCGCGACGCCGATCCAGCGCGCGGCCTGGCGGACGATGGCTTCCACGGCCTTGTCGCCGGCGGCGACGGAGTCGGCCAGGGCCGTGCTGCGCGCCTCTTCGAGCTTCAGCTCGGTGGTCTTGCGCAGGTGGGGCGCCTCGCCGCGATAGGCGGCAGCCAACGCCGCCGAGGCGATGGCCAGGCGGCTGGCGACCGCCTCGACACAGCCCCTTCGGCCGCAGCCACAGAGGGGGCCGTCGGGGATCACCTGCATGTGGCCGATCTCGAGGATGCTGCTGCGGCGGCCGCGCAGGATCCGACCCTCGTAGACGCAGCCGCCGCCGATGCCGGTGCCCGGGAAGACACCGAGGACACAACGGGCGCCCTTGGCGGCCCCGAAGCGGAATTCCCCGTAGACGCCGGAGTCCACGTCGTTGGCGATCACGGCCGGGCAGCCGAAGGCCTTTTCGAGTTCCTTGCGGATGGGGGCATTCTGCCATCCCAGGTTGGGTGTATTGAGGAGGATGCCCTTGTCGAGATCCAGGGGGCCCGGACATCCCAGCCCGATTCCCGCGATCTGTTCCTTTTCGATCTTGGCGTCCTTGAGAGCTGCCTCGATGGTCTCCACGATCCGCTCGAGGCCCGCTTCCACGCCCTCGTGGCCCTTGGTCCTGCGGCGCTTGGACCCCAGCTCCTTGAAATCGTCGTCGAAGACCTTCGCCAGCATCTTGGTGGCGCCCAGGTCGAATCCGATCCATACCGGCCCTGTGCTCATCGTTTCTGCTCCCGACGCTCTGCCTGTCCCGTCACGGCTCCATGGGGACTGCGGCCCCGCCAAGGACCCGCCGCGAAATGCTCCCGGTCTGCCCGCACACCGCCCAACGGCATCCCGAATGGAACGGCACGGGCAGGAACACCGCGGGAATACCCCGGACCATCGGTGTTCCTCCTAACCTACTGAATCCCGGGCCCGGGTGCAATGCCCCCCGCACGAGTTTTTGCTTCGTGAGCATCGGATGAACGTGGGGGCGGGCGGCACCACGCCGTCAGGTCGCTCCTCCGCGTCGGCCGCTCCCGGTACAGGCCGGCGCCCCCGACGGCCGATCCCCTTCCGGGATGGTGCGCGGAGGGCCGCGCCCCGTACTGGGATTGCTCGAGTTCCCGGTACCGGCCGGCGCCCTCGACGGCCGATCCCCTTCCGGGATGGTGCGCGGAGGGCCGCGCCCCGTACTGGGATTGCTCGAGTTCCCGGTACAGGCCGGCGCCCCCGACGGCCGATCCCCTCCCGGGATGGTGCGCGGAGGGCCGCGCCCCGTACTGGGGAGAGGAATGGTGCGCGGAGGGCCGCGCCCCGTACTGGGGAGAGGAATGGTGCGCCGCGGGCCGCGGGTGTTCCGAGCAGACGTGTGCGGACGTCTGAGGCCGGTGTGTGGCGGGGGCGCCCCCCGCTTCACAGGGTCAGACGGGTGTAGACCGCCGGCAGCACCTTGGGCAGGCGGCGCATGTCGGTCAGGATCACGAAGCGTTGGCGGGGGAACATCGCCGACATGTCCGCGAGGCTGTTCTGTTCGGTGGAGATGGCGAAGGTGTGGATGCCGAGGGCGGCGTTTTCCTGGCAGGCCATGCGGACATCCTGCTGGGCATAGTGGGTGTTCGGATCGTACCCGGTATCCATGGGTCGCCCGTCGGTGATCAGCAGGACCAGGCGCTGCCGGGCGGGGACGCGTCCCATGCGCCAGCCCGCATGGCGCAGAGCCGGGCCGATACGGGTCGAGCAGGCCGGGGCCGCCAGGAGCACCCGGCCGGCGGCGGCGCGGTTCCAGGCATCGTCGAAGTCCTTGTACACCAGGAAGGAGCAGTTGCGGTGGCCGCTGGAATGGAAACCGCAGACGGCGAAGCGGTCTCCGAGGGTATGCAGCCCCTGTCCCAGGATGATGGCCGCCCGGCGTTCCAGGGCGATGATGGCTTCGCCGCTGCCGGCAAGCTCCGCCGTCGAGCCGCTGGCGTCCAGGAGGATGAGGACGGCCAGGTCACGGCGCACGATGCGCGGTTTCTCGTAGAAATCCACTTTGGGGCTGCTGTCCTCGTGGCGTCGCACCAGGAAATCCACCAGTCGGTCGGCGTTGATGTCGTCGCCGTCGTCGAGGTATTTCTGGCGGTGGGCCCGCTCGGGTCTGATGCGTTCGAAGGCGCGGCTGACGCGGCGGGCTTCGCCGTCGATATCGGCGGGAAGGTCCGCCGGGACCTCGGCCCGCACGGGCTGTTCGTGGACCAGGCAATGGCCGCGGAGGTAGTCCTGCGTGTCGCGGTTCCACTCGTCGTAGACGTAGGCTGCCTGGATGGTCTGGCCGGGGTCTTCCTCGTCTTCGGCCTTGCCGGCGCCGGGTTCTGGGGGGTTCTGGGGGTTGGCATCGGCGTTTTCGCCGTCCTCGTTCCGGGTCTTCTTCGCGGCGGCTTGCCGGAGGTCGAAGACGAAGCTGTCTGCGGGGGGTTCGCTGAGGGTGGCCCGGAAGAGGAAGTCGGGGAGGAAGCTGACGGGTCGGAGGAGGGTCCGCGCCAGGTCGGGGTGGGCATGGCGCAGATTCTGGACGGACCGGTCGTCGAGCAGTGCGGCGGTCTGGAAGAGATTCTCCGCGGATTCCGCGGCCAGGGCCAGCCGAGCCACCGCCTCCGGACAGGCAGCCGGGCCGCCGTCGAGCAGGCGTCCCAGGAGGACCTCGCCCTCGGAGACGGGGGAGGCGGCCACCGGCTCGGCCCTCCAGGCCCGGCGGAACAGGCCCTCGATGCCGGGCCACTCCCGCCGCGCCGCCGCCAGGATCCGCCACCACTCGGTCAGCAGGAACGCATTGACGCGAAGGGCATCGGCGCCCACCAGCTCGAGGAGGCTGGGGTAATCCGGATGGCCGTGAACCAGGGGGAAGCCGCGCCGTGCCAGGGCCGCGGCCGAGAGCACGGTGGCGAGGGTGTACCAGCCACGGTTCAGGGACCGCCGGGGAAACAGCCTGAGCCGTGTCGGCAGGTACAGCCAGCGGTACAGGCAGACGCAGTGGCAGCCCCGCTCGATCAACTCGTCCGAATCGAGGGAGCCCAGGTCCTGCACCTCGACTGCCCTCCCCGCCAGGGCTCGCAGCAGCCCTTCGAGGACGGGGACGGCGTCCTGCAGGCGGGATTCCCGGGTCAGGGCCTGGATCGTTGCCTCGCAGCTCTGCAGGGTGCCCTCGAAGAAGGCCAGGCCAGCTTCGCGGTTGCGGCTGAAGGCTGTGAGTCCGGCCTCGACGTAGACGTCGATCTCGGGCTCTTCGAGGCGCTCCTGCAAGGTCCCATATCCCTTCAGGAATGCCAGGCTCAACTCGGTGTCGACGGCGCGCAGGCGGCGGGCCAGGGAGAGGGCGTGGCGGACGGCCCGGGGGGTGTGTCCCAGCTTCCCCTCCCCCAGCAACTCGAAGTAGGTGACCCCCAGATGGGGAGACTGGGCCGCGTAGTCCCGGCCCAGTTCGGTGACATCCGCGAACACCGCGGGCAGGTCCAGGAGCCATTCGGTGCGGGGATTGATGGCGCCCAGGAAACGCCGCAGCACATGGTCGTAGCAGTTCTGGTCCGCCTGCCGCAGCAGGCCGAAGAAGGTATGCGTCACCTCTTCCCGGCCGCTGCCGATGAGGCCGCGCTCGAAGAGCCCCTCGATGACGCGCTCGAAGAGGTCCCGGTAGCCCCAGCAGACACTCCTGAGCGTGAAGCCATGGTAGCGGCTCCCGTCCTCAGTCTGTTCCGCCATTGCCCTGTCCTTCGCCCGGGTCCAGCACCTCCCCGAAGTAGAGCCGGACGATGCTCCCGATGGCCTCGATGACCTCCGGCTCCTCGGTCAGGGTGCGGCTCACGGCGGCCTCGCAGGCGTCCAGCGGCCGCAGGCCTCCCTGGATCAGCCGGCCGACGTACACGAGCAGGCGTGTGCTGACCCCTTCCTCGAGCCCGAATCCCTTCAGTTCGCGGATCTTGGCGCCCATTTCGGCCAGGCGACGGCTCCCGGCCTCGTCCAGTCCCGTTTCCGTGGCGATGATGCGGGTCTCGGTATCCACGGCGGGATGGTTGAAGTTCAGCGCCGCGAAGCGTTGCTTGGTCGAGTGTTTCAGGTCCTTGACGATGCTCTGGTAGCCCGGGTTGTAGCTGAGCACCACCATGAAGTCGCCGTGTGCCCGGATCACCTCGCCGGTCTTGTCGATGTAGAGCATGCGGCGGTCATCGGTCAGGGAGTGGATCACCACCGTGGTGTCCTTGCGCGCCTCGACGATCTCGTCCAGGTAGCAGATGCCGCCGTAGCGCACGGCCAGGGTCAGGGGCCCGTCCTGCCAGACCGTCTCGTTGTCCCGGAACAGGTACCGTCCCACGAGATCGGCGGCGGTGAGGTCCTCATGGCAGGAGACGGTGATCAGGGGCAGATCCAGCCGCCGGGCCATGTACTCGATGAAGCGGGTCTTGCCGCACCCCGTCGGACCCTTGATGATCAGCGGGATGTGGACCCGGAAGGCGGTACGGAACACCTCCTCCTCGTCCCCCTGGGCGATGTAGTTGGGGTCGAAATCGACCCGAAACTGTGCAACGATGGTCTTTGGATCCATGGCTTCGTTCGCGCCTGACGGTACCGGCTCCGTGCGGCCCTCATCCTGCCAATGTGCGGCCGCCCTGGCCAAAGTCAACCCCGCGGCCGGGGCGGGGGCGCATGTCAGCTCCGTAGGTCCCTCTCCCCAGACCCGTACGAGGCGCAATGCGCTACCCTCGTAGA
>JAFGRS010000445.1 GCA_016935045.1 Lentisphaeria bacterium
AAAAGGTCCATGGTCCATGGTCCATTGTCCATGGTCCCCAGTTGCGCGTAGCGCTAAGTTCGACTATGCACGCGACAACCACGAATGGACACGAATGAACACCAATGGGCGCAACGAGTTCCGGTCCCGGAGATGGCGGACGGAGAACTTCCGTTGCGGCCCAGTCCAGAGCCCCACAACAGCTTCTCCTTTGTGCGGATTCGTGTCCACTCGTGCATAATCCAGGCGCAACGCCAAAGCGGCGTCCCGAGGGGTCAGTCGTCATGACCGGGTTTACCAACCTTCCAGTGCGCCTCGATCGAGGACACTCGAGCCTTCCGTACCGGGGACGCAACGATGCGACCGGCCATCAGACGGCAGGTCCGGCTCGGCGCTGTCGTGATCGGGCCACGGACCTGCTCACCCCGGCCTGCCGCCGGGCGCCGCCGCGTCGTTCGCGTAGAAGATGGTTACGCGGGGGACCATGATGGCGTTGTCGCGGGTCCAGATGGCGATGCGGCCTTCGGGGAGGGGATCGGGGTCGGTCCAGGCGAGGACGCATTGATCGGCGACCCAGAGTCGCACCTCGGCACCGCGTTTTTCGGCCCGGACGTTGAGCCACTGGTTGTGCGCGTCGCTATAGACGCGGTAGGCGTCCTCCCGGGCTACGATCTGTCCCTTGCGGCTGAGGATGGCCCCGGCGCCTTTGGCGTCGGCACCGACCACGAAGCTGTAGCCGGAGGTGATGTCCCGGCCGTCGCCGCAGAGCACGAGGTTGAAGGCGCGGCAGATTTCGCGGGGGCGGCCGTCGCCGTGGTCGATGGTGCGGGGTCCGACGTGGAGGTCGACGGTGATGTTGCCGTGGAAAGTCCTCTTGTGCCAGAGGGCGGCGGTTTCCCTGCTTTCTCCCGCCAGCCAGCTCCACTCGGGGGTGCAGGGCCAGCGCACGGCCAGGTCCCAGGTTCCGCTTGCCACCCACCAGTCGGCCGGGGCGCGGTCGAAACAGGTGTCGAGAACATTGCCGGCACGGAGCCGCAAGCCCGAGATGCGCGGACGGCACCCCGTCGCCAGAAAACCGAGTCGCGGCAGGTCCGCGGCGGGTTCGTCCATGTCCCAGGCGAGGACTTCGCGGCCGTCCACCAGGCCCAGCAGCCGGGAGCCGGACCGCCGCAGGGCCAGCACCGGACCGGGACCGGTCGTGACATCGCCGCGCGCGACGGGGACTCCCCGCCGGAGCAGTTCCAGTGAGCACTTCCCGCCCCGGAAGGCGCCCTTCTGCCAGGGCTTCGGGGGGGCGGGGCGGAGGGAGAGAGCATAGCCCCCGTCGGCCGCCCCCGCGTCGGCCGCCGTCAGCAGCAGATCGATACGGGCCCGTTGGACGTCCCCCTCGCCGAAAGGGCAGGCGAAGGCCAGGTCCACGTCGCCCCGGAACGCACCGTGCCTCCAGAACAGCCCCGGAGTCGCGGCATCGGCCTGCCACTGCAGGGCCGTGCCGGCCCAGGTGTCCCGGTCGAGGGTCCCCGCGAACCTGGGCATGCTGCCATCCAGCTCGGTGAGTTCGGTCGAGGGCATGCGGGAATCCAGGGGGCGCACCGCCACGTCGTCGAAGTCGGCTTCGCCATCGCGCACGTAGAGCCCCGGCTTGCCGTCGGGACAGTCGATGTCCGTGGCCACGGCCAGCGGCATGCCGTCGATGAGCACCGTGGCGGTGGTGTCTTCGAGGCGAACCGCGAGTCGGTACCATTGCCCCCTGACCAGGCACGCCTCCGCCCGGGCCAGCACGGTCTCCCTGCCTTCGCGGAGGCGGACGATCTCCGCGCCGTTCCGCCCGCGGTCAGGCGCCTCGGCCAGGCGCAGCCGCACGAGGATCCCATTGCCGGCGTCGCGACAGCGGAATGCCAGACCCGCCGCGCCGCCGGCCGAGACGGGTCGGAGGGAGGTTTCGAAGAGGTAATCGTCCCAGAACGGCAGCCCGGTCACGGCCAACGCCGCGCCGCGGGATGCCTTGCCGCGGTAGGCGAACGGGTTGGCGCCCATGCGGGGATCGCCCTGGGCGCGCACGGACCACTCCCCCGAGAGGGTTTCCCAGGCACCCTTTTCCTTTTCCCCGCGCATGAAGTCATCGCTGAGGAACGGGGGTTCGACGGGCTGGTAGCGCAGGCGATCGAAGGCATCTCCCGCCGCCGCGGCGAGTTGCCCCTCCCAGAGCCCCTCGGCGCCGATCTCGGCGCGCTTCGACCCCAGCAGCAGCACGATCCGGTCTCGACGTTCCTTGAGCAGGAAGGGGATCCGTTGTGCTTTGTCCAGGGCCAGTTCGGTGGTCTCGACCGCCTTGCCGGCCTCGATGCGGGTGAGCCGAACCGAAGCGGGGTCAAAGGCGACGCTGACGCGATAGCGATCGTTCCAATGGTTGAGCCACAGGTCGGCCTGGCCGCGGTCGGCCAGGTAGGTCCCCGAGAGATTGAACTCGGGGGCGGTTCGGCCGCGAACGGTCACCCTGTCCGGGGGCGGGTCGCTCGCGGGTTCCCCGGGCGTGACCCGGGCAAAGGGAGGCAGGGGAGGCGGCGTGACAGGGAGCGGGGTCTCGTTGCCCTCGGTCAGGCCGCTCTGCTTGCGGCCGAAGCGCTCGCCCTCGGGGAGCCACTGGGGCGCCAGGCGCCCCCAACCGAGCAGCTGGACCAGGGCTTCGGCCAGGGCATCATGGGCGGGGCCCCAGGACAGGGTGGCGCCGAGGGACGGCGAGGAGTAGACCAGGAGGCCACTGCCCAGGGGCATGGCCCAGATGGCCGGGGTGCCGGTGTAGGGGGCGTCCTTTCCCGGTTTGGCCTTGCTCCCGGGTTGCCCGTCGTAGCGGGCGAGGATCTGGAGACCGGCGAAGGACGCGGGTTCGTAGTGGAAGCGGGATTCTCCGGCGGCGAAACGGGTGGACGGTCCCAGCCGGGGCAGGAGTGGGTTGGCGGCGCCACCCACCAGGATGTCGGGGATGTCCCTGGTGGGTTTTCCCGTGCCCCGCAGCACCTCGGGGGGTGGGAACGCGCACCCGTCCACAAGGGCCGTGCCGCCCTCTCGCACGTAACGGACCAGGCTTTCCCGCGCCCGTAGGGCGATCCCGTCGCTGACCGACCCGATGAGCAGAAGGTCGAAACGGCGCAGGATGTCGACGTTGGCGAGCTGGTAGTCGAGGAGGACCTCGTGGGGCAGGCCGAGGCGCGACAGCATGCCGCGGTATCCGGTTGGATACTCCCCGCCGATGCCCACCAGGGCACGGCGATCGCTCGGCTCAGGGCCGGCCGCGGGGGTCAGACGCACCCAGTCCACGTCGAATGCCACCGGGGGACCCGCCGAGAATGTCTTGCCGAGGATGCCGAGGAAGCGGGGCGTCTCCGGCAGGATGTAGGCGCCGGCGTCGAGCCAGTCCTTGCCGTCCCGGCTGAAGCGGGCCCGACAGAGATTCCCGCTGCGCCGGAGCTGGAGGCGGACATCCCGCGCCTCGCCCGCGACCCGGTGGAAGCCGCTGGCGCCGGTGGCCTCGAGGCAGATTTCGGGCGTCTTCGGCCCCCCCGGCAGGGTGGGTCCCTGGAACGGCCCGAAGCCGAGGAGAAAGGCATCGTTGACACCCACCACCAGGCCGACATGGACGTGGTTGGCCACGGCCACCTGGTGCAGGACGACCCGCGCCTCGAACTCCCAGTCGCCCTCCGGCACCCGGGTGCGGAGCTGCGGTGCTTCGTCCACCGCTGTCGGTTCGTGCCAGTGGTTGAACCCGTTCTGCCTTTCGGGAAGCCGGATGCGCAGCCACCCCGGACGCTCGGTCAGGGACAGTGTCGGTCCGGCCACCGGGACGCGCCATTCCCAGCGCGTGTCGAGTGTCTTCCCATCGAAGTCGTCCCGCCACTCCTGGGCAACAGCCGCCGCGCAGGCTGGCAGCACGGCCAGGAAGAGAGATGCTTGTCTCATTCTGCTCTGCCTCTGTAGGTGCATGGCCCCATTCCCATCTCCGGGGCTGTGGCCGTCGGGGACAGCCGGCCCTACCCTAATAATACCATAGTAGAGATGTGCCCGCGAGGACGCGGGCGCTCCCGTAGGCCGCACGGTCCCCGGGCGGCATGCGGGGAACGGCTCCGCGGAGCGTCGCCCTCCAGGGGGACG
>JAFGRS010000054.1 GCA_016935045.1 Lentisphaeria bacterium
CATGGTACCTCACGATCCAGCACAAGCGGGACGTGATAGAGCGCGCCGTCGATGGTGGGCTGGACATCTCCGGTTGGGACCTGCCGAAGTCCCTGGAGCTGCTCCGCAAGTCGAATCCGCCTCTGCTGGAATGGCTGCAGTCACCCATCGTTTATCGCGAAGTGGGCACAGCCGCCGCCAAGCTCAGGGAGCTCATGCCCAGGTACTACGCCCCGACCTCGTGCCTGTACCATTACCTGCACATGGCCCGGGGAAACAGCCGCCAGTACCTGCAGGGCGACGTGGTCTGGGTCAAGAAGTACTTCTATGTCCTGCGCCCGGTCCTGGCCTGCCTCTGGATCGAGCGCGGGTTCGGAGTGGTGCCGACGGAGTTCCGCATCCTCGTGAACCGGCTGGTCGGCGATCCAACACTGAGAGCAGCCATCGACGATCTGCTGGCCCGGAAGCGGGCGGGCCAGGAGCTCGATCAGGGGCCGCGCCTCCCGCGGGTGTCGGACTTCCTGGACCGCGAGTTGTCCCGGCTGGCGGCGGTCCATGCGGAATCACCGGAGACCAGAGACCCGGCCGCCCTCGACGGGTTGTTCCTCGATCTGCTTGTGGAGACATACGGGGACCGGCTGAGGCACTGAGTGCACCCGATAGGGCGCGCGTGCCGTGCTCCCATGCGGGGGGGGTGTGTCCACCGAGGAAGGCCGGCCGCAGGGGTCGAGCGGTTGGCGGTTGCTCCCGAGGAGAGGAAGCCTGACGACATGTCAAAGAACCCGATCCCCAACTCGTATTGGGTCGTCCCGGGACGACTCGCCGGCGGCGAGTACCCAGGCGCGCTGGATGCGGACAAGGCACGGGCAACGATCCGGGTTCTCCTGGGCGCCGGGATTCGGCGGTTCCTCGATCTGACCGAGGACGGGGAGTTGGTGCCGTATGAGGGCCTCCTCAGGGAAGAGGCAGCGCGGCTTGGCGCGGAGGCCCACTGGCAGCGCTTTCCGATACGCGATGTGTCGGTTCCCAGCCGGGCACACATGGCGCAGATCCAGGCGGCCATCCTCGACGCCGTGGGCCGGGGTGAGCCGCTCTATGTGCACTGCTGGGGCGGGGTGGGGCGGACGGGCACGGTGGTGGGTTGCTACCTGGTGGAGTCCGGGTTGTCCGGTCGTGAGGCGCTGCAACGACTTGGCGAGCTCTGGCAGCATGTCGAGAAGCGGCATCGCAAGCCGCGGTCCCCGGAGACCACTGAGCAGGAGCAGTTCATTCTGTCGTGGGTGCCGACGGAGCAGTTCCATCGGTGCCGTGTGCACTCAAGTACTTGCCGGGCATACGGTAATAGGCTCTGTTCTGGAAGACTTCAAGCTCGCTGATTTGCGGTTTTATGGCCATTTCCAGCTGACATCCCCCTTGGTTGCACAGCTCGTGGCGGGCTCGCCGCACGGTGCCCTCACTGCCGGTCTTCCCAGAACAGCCGCCGCGTGCGCTCGGAGAGGTGCAGCGCGTAGACCGGCTCCGCCTCGCCCAGAATCATGGGCGAGACCGCCGGCCCCGGGGCCGGCACCTCGCTCAGTTCGGCCCCCCGCAGACCGGCCGCCAGACGCAGCACGAACGGACGCGTGCCGATGGCAGCCGCCGTCGACCAGACCGGTTCGCGCACGCGCCACCCCGACGACACGAGCTCTCCAAGGGTCCGGCGGTGCCACTCAGCGAACGCCTGCCAGTTGCCGCCGAACTCAAGGCAGTCCAGGAGCCGCCTGCGGTCGATCACCGTCCCCCGACGCGGCCGCTCCTCCGCCAGTTCGCGGCAGCCGCACGCATCCCACTGTGCCGGCTGCTCCACCGCTCCGGCCCTGACCAGGTTCAGATCGATGTAGAACAGGCAGCGCGACAGATGCCGACCGCTCTCGATCACCGTCGGGTGATACCGCCCCCGCCAGAAGGAGCCCTCGCGTCCCTTCCGCCGGTTGTAGTCCCGCGCCGTGTTCCCCTGCAGGAAGTGCAGCGCCGCCGCAACGTCCCCGCCCCGGCGCGCCCACAGCAGCAAGTGCACGTGGTTGCAGGTGACTATGTAGTCCAGCACCGACACCCGGTAGCCCGCAACCATCTGCCGCAGCCGCCTGACGTAGTTCCGTCGGTCCAGAGCGAACTTCAGGAGGAAGCGCCGCTCCTGGCAGCGGTGCGTGATGTGGTAGCAGGCCGGTTCGGTCAGTGTCGTGCGCCGCGCACGTCCCATGGGGGAAACTCCCGGCAGCGGTCCCGTGGTGCTGCCGGTATCCTACACCCACCCCACCCACAAAACAACTGGAAATGAGCATCGAAACAGGGCAGACCAAACTAAGGTATTCTCACGATAACAAGTTCAAAATGCTTATCATCAATAGTTTAAGTGCACACGGCACCGGATCCCACGCGCTGCGGGGGGGGATCTCCGAGCCGCGACCGACCAACCGCAAGCTCTCACCCCGGTGGCCGGAGAGGAACCGGTTCGACTCGTCCGCCGCCGAGGATCGGACACCGGGATGGTGAACACTTGACAGTGCATGCCGCCAAAGATGCTCCGTCAGCAGCCCTGGATCGGTCGAACAACGGTGGACTCCTCCAGATCCGTCGGTAGCGCCCGGTGCGTTCAATGCCGGTGTCCGCGCGATGCAGGCGAATCTCACGCGCTCCGGGAGCAGGAGCGACCTCAGGCACAACCGAACGACGGTCCTCAGAAAAAACGAAGGGAGGAAGCCCCCAGGTGATGTCGAGGCGTTGGGAGGCCGACGGAAAGGGTGGACAACGTGCACTTGGGCATGGAGAGTATGCATGGCGATCACCGGCGAAGGCCTCGAGTCGTTTGGGGCGGCAGCGCGGATCGACCGGGCTCATCCGCGTTGCGTGGACGTCGGCGGTGGCGCAGGCAGACGGAAAGGGCCCCCCCCACAGGAGACGACACCCATGAGGGCCATTGCACCGGCTCTTGACCAATGGCGGCGCGCCTACGAACTGGCCGCCGAGATTCGCGACCTGGCGCCGTGGACCTGGATGCGCGACACCGACCATTTGGGGTTCGAGGACCCGGAAGATGGTTCGCCACGCTTCATCAGCGTGATGGGGCGGGAGGGCGAGCACTATGCGGTCGCCGTGTACCGGCGGGTCGAGGACCTCTTCCGGATCATGGATCTGGTTCGCGATCCGGGCGAGGTCTCCGACGGGATACTCGAGACGTCGCAGTTGCAGTTGTCATTCGAGGACAGGGACTTTCTCGACGCCGCGGACAGGCAGGTCATCAAGCGGCTGGGACTCACGTTCCGCGGCAGGCAGAGCTGGCCCTGCTTCCGAAGTTACCTGCCGGGTCAGTTCCCGTGGTTCGTGGACCGTGACGAACTGCGCCAGCTGACCCTCGCACTCGAACAGGTCCTTGCCGTGGCTCCGCGGTTCAGGGACGATGAGGACGGGCTCGAGTGCCTGAACCGCATGGGCATGGACGAGCACGTTTTTCTGATGCGCACGCCGGTCAGCACCGCCGGGACCGTCGAGTGGCAGGAGAGCATGGTCAGGATCGAACGGCCGGCCTCGCCTGAGATCGTGCCGGAAGGGAACGAATTCCTACTGCAGCGCGCGGTCCGCTTCCCGGCCGTCGAGAATACGCTCGAAGTCGATCTCCGACCCGCGCCGAGCCCCGTCCAGGAGCGCAAGGGGCAGCGTCCCTATTTCCCCTGGATCATGCTCGTGGTCGAGTCGGGCCAAGGTTTCATCGTCGGGCACGAGATGCTGGTGCCGGTGCCCACACTCGATGCCGTCTACAGTCGTGCGGCGGGGGCACTGCTCGATGTGCTGGCGAGCCAGCAAATCCGGCCGGCGGAGATACTCGTGCGCAGCGAGCGGGTGGCGGCTTTGTTCCGCGCCGTGTGCGGGAAGCTGGACACCAGACTCACCGTCCGCCCGTCGCTGCCGCGAGCCGAAGACGCGTTCACGTCTCTGCTGCGGTTTTTCGATGGGGGCTGACGCCCTACCTTGACGCGCCGGCCGCACGACTGCATGCCCAGGGTTGCCGTCCCGGCAGCGCCCGGACGATGCTGGGGCAGGCTGACGGCTTCCAGCCGCTGAACCGGCCCTTCAAGAGCTGTTTCGTGTCTCGTCCGGTAGAGTACATGGTCTTTCGGCGCACATCGGGAGTCCGGTCAAGGTCATGGCGGACATCCTCCGTCGCTTCGATCGGAACGTAGCAGGGAGTTCGGCGTCCATGCATCCCTTGGCCTGGCATTTCGATTTCCACAGCCACCACAGCATCCGCATCAACCACCAGCCAGACGTGGAAGGCATGGCGGAGGTGTTGGCGTCTGCCGGCGTGGACGAGATCATCACCTTCGCCAAGTGTCACACGGGATTCGCCTACTATCCCAGCCGCGTTGGCCATCCCCATCCGCGCATGATCGGGGACGCCTTCGGGGACGTGGTCCGAGCCTGCAAGGCGCGGGGCATCCGGGTGCTGGCCTACATCAGTTTCGGCATCGACGGCGAGGCGGGGCGGCGCCATCCCGAGTGGGCCCAGGTGGCCGATCCGGCGGCGGGTCCCCGCATCACTCCCGACCATTTCGTGTCCGTGTGCCCGTACACCCCCTACATCGACGACTTCATGCTGCCCATGATCGCGGAGATTCTCGAGGGGTACCCGGTGGACGGGTTCTTCTTCGACACCATGGGAGCGATGGGGATCTGCCACTGCCAATGCTGTCGGGAAGCGTTCCGCAAGGAACACGGCCGGGAGATCCCCCGCGACCCCCAGGACCCCGACTGGGGAATGTACGGGGCATTTCGCCGGGCCCGGGCCTGGGATGTTGTCGGGCGGGTGGGCCGGTTCATTCTGGAACGCAAGCCCGACGCGAAGATCGGCTTCAACTGGGTGGGGACGGTGCGCTACCCCGAGCGCATGCCTCCCGGGGTGACCTGCCTGACCTGCGACTACTCGACCACCGGCCCGCAGTCCATCCAGGCGTCCTTCCACGCAGCCTACGGCAAAACGGCCGAACTTCCCTGCGACGTCATGTACACCATCCTCAACCAGGGCTGGGGGGACTGGGCCCCGCGGCCGCTGGCCGGACTCGAACAGACCGGGGTCACCATCTGGGCTCACGGCTGCCGGCCGTACCTCGGCGACCGCCTGCATCCCACCAACCGCCTCGACCCCATGAGCGCGCGGGCCATCCGCTTCATGGGCGAGGTGCAGAAACGCGTCGCGGCCGCCTACCCCGATGCGGACGCCACCCAACCCAACGAAACCGTCATCGTCACCGGACCTGACTCCCAGTACGGCCCCGATAGGCACCGCTTCGCGGCGGACCATTCCGGACTCATCCCCGTCGAGGGCATGCACCGACTGCTTCTGGACGCGGGGTA
>JAFGRS010000446.1 GCA_016935045.1 Lentisphaeria bacterium
TCCGGGAAAGAGTCGCGCTCGGCTCGCGCGACCTACCGCATGGCCAGTCCCAGTAGGCGCCACGAGCCGAGTGGCGCAATCCGGAAGAGAGTCGCGCTCGGCTCGCGCGACCTGCTTCAGGCTGCCGTGTGGTGTCCTCTCCGCTTCCGCCGGGTAAGGTGTTCCGAGGCGGGGAAAGCACCTCCCACACTGGAGCCCGCGAGGCCCGGCCGCCCCTGGCATGGGTCATGGGGTTGCGCTATGGTCCCGAAGATCAGGGGACCGACAGCCCGTCGGCGGGTTCGCCGGCAATGACGGTGGTGGCAGGCATGCGGATGCGAGGACTGGTTCTGAGCATTGCCCTCGGCGTTCTGCCGGGCGGGCATCTCCTGCCTGCCGCCACGTCCCCGGTACTGCCGGGACCCGACCGTCCGCCGCAGTGGGTGACCCCCGCGGTCGAGGCCCCGCGCCTGCTGCATCGCACCTTCGAGAGCGCCGCGGTGGGGGCGCCGGTGAGTTACCACGTCTATGTGCCGGAGTGCTACGACATGGACCCGTCGCGGCGCTTCCCGGTGCTGTACTACCTGCACGGCAGCGGCGGCGGCCTCCCGGGTCTGCGGCCCCTGGCGGCGCGTTTCGACACGGCCATCCGTGACGGGCGGATTCCGCCGCTGCTGGTGGTCTTCCCCAACGGTCTTCCCTACGGCATGTGGGTGGACTGGCGGGACGGTTCCATCCCGGGCGAGACCGTCGTGGCCCGGGAGTTGGTGCCGCACATCGACGCCACCTTCCGCACCCTGGCCTGCCGGGAGGGGCGCATGGTCGAGGGGTTCAGCATGGGAGGCTATGGCGCGGCCCGCTTCGGGTTCAAATACCCCGACCTCTTCGGCGCGGTTTCGACTCTCTCGGGGGGGCCGCTGCAGCCGGACTTCCGTGAAGCCCCGCGGGTGGGCCCACGGCAACGGGAGGAGGTGTTCCAGGCGGTGTTCGGCGGGAACCCGGCCCGTTTCCTGGAGCAGAGCCCCTGGGCCCTGGCCGAGGCGAACGCGGCCCGCCTGCGCCGGGGGACCCCCATCCGCGTGGTGATCGGGGACAGGGACGAGATGCTGCCGATCACGAAGCGCTTCGCGGCCCACCTGACGGAACTCGGCATCCCGCACACCTACACCGTGCTGCCGGGCGTCGGGCACAACCCCATGGCGGTGTTCGCGGCGATGGGCGAAACGCAGTGGACATTCTACCGGGCCGCTCTCGGAACGGAATTCCACGTCTCGCCCGAGGGCCGGCGGGACGGCGATGGCTCGCCGGCACGGCCCTTCGCCGCCCTGCACCAGGCCCGGGACGCGGCGCGGCGGATCCTGGCGGAGGCGGGGCCCGGGCGGCCGCTGCGGGTGACCCTCCACGGCGGCCTCTACGAGCTGGCGGGTCCCCTGCTCTTCGGCCCCGAGGACTCGGGCAGCGCGGCGATGCCGGTGGTCTATGCCGCCGCCCCCGGGGAGGCGCCTGTTCTGAGCGCCGGCCGGCGGTTGGGAGAATGGCAGGTGGGCCCGGACGGCAGGTGGAAGACCACCCTTCCCGAGGTCCGCGACGGCGCCTGGTATCCAAGCCAGCTCTTCCTCGGCGGGCGGCGTTGCGTTCGCGCGCGAACGCCCAACGAGGGATTCCTGCGCACGGAGGGTCCGCCGCGCTTCGGCCCCGAGGACCGCCAGGCCCTCGACCTGCGCTTCGGCCGCCGCGTCAACGTCACCCGAACCGACAACCTCGCCAAATTCGGCTTCCGCTACCGGGAAGGAGACCTGCAGCCCTGGGATGGGCTCGAAGACGCTGTCCTGCACGTCATGCACGCCTGGACGGGGGCCATGCACTGGATTGCCCATCTCGACCCGAAGCGGCGCACGGTGCGGTTCACCGGCCCGAGCCGCTTCCCAAACAGCCGTTTCGAGGTGCAGATGCCGTACTTCGTCGAGAACATCCCCGAGGCCCTCGACGCGCCGGGAGAATGGTACGCCGACCGCGCCACGGGAATGCTGACCTACTGCCCCATGCCGGGCGAAATGCCCGGCGCGGAGAGGGCCACGGTTTCCCGCCTGCAAACCCTCCTGCGGCTCCGCGGCGATGCCGAGGCGGGCCTCTTCGTCGAGGGTCTGGAGTTCCGCGGCCTGGCATTCGAGCACACCGACTGGGGTCCCCTGGACCCGGAGGCCGAAAACGACGGCTACGGCGGGACCCACTTTCTCGAAGCAGCCATCGTCGCCGCCGGTGCTCGGCATTGCACGTTCGAGCGCTGCTCCATCCGCCGCTGCGGCGGCTACGGGGTCTACCTGATCGACGGCTCCTCCCACAACCGTCTCGAACACTGCGAGATCGCGGATCTCGGCGGGGGAGGCATCCTGATCGGCTGCCGTTGGTCACCCTACGACACCTTCCGGCGGGAACTGCCCCCGGACGCTGCCCCCGAGTCCCTCCTCTGTGCCCACAACACCGTGCACGACACCTTCATCCACCATGGGGGACAAGTCTTCCGGGGGGTGCTGGGGATCTTTCTCGCCCATGCGCCGTACAACCGCGTCACCCACAACGAGATCTGCGCGATGCCCTACAGCGGCATCTGCGTCGGCCGGCGACTGGACCGGAAGCATAGCCATGCCCACCACAACGAAATCGCCCACAACCATCTCCATCACCTGGGAGA
>JAFGRS010000447.1 GCA_016935045.1 Lentisphaeria bacterium
GAGCGCGACGGTCTTGGGAATTGCGCCACTCGGCTCGTGGCGCGGGAGTAGGTCGCGCGAGCCGAGCGCGACGGTCTTGGGAATTGCACCACTCGGCTCGTGGCGCCTACTTGGGACATTGCGCCACTCGGCTCGTGGCGCCTACTTGGGACATTGCGCCACTCGGCTCGTGGCGCCTACTTGGCATCGCTCTCGTTTCCCGGTTCCGCCGGTGTTCTGAGCAGACGTGCAAGGACGTCTGGGGCTGCTGCCATATCCCTCTCTCGCGTCGGACGGCGTTCTTTCACAGCTTCTCAGGGAAGAGGGGGGGCGGTCAGGGAACGGCCGAGGGGGGCGTCGCGGGGGCGTCCCCGGCGGCGGCCTGCCGCAGCTCGGGATGATCGTGGAGGAGCTGATCGAGGGCTCGGACGCTCGGTTCGTAGCCGGGGTAGCGCTCCAAAGCGCGGCGGTACTCCTTCGCGGCGGCCTCGAAGTGGCCCTGTTCGGCCAGGACGACCGCGAGGTTGTGCAGGGGACGGGGGTCCCCCGGGCCGATCTCGGCGGCTCGCCGGCAGTGTGTCTCCGCCTCTGCGAAGGCCCCCTTGACGGAGAGGGCTTCCCCGAGGTTGAGGTGTGCGGCTCCGAAGTGCGGCTCACAGCGCAGGGCGGCACGGTAGTGCCCGATGGCGTCGTCGAGTCGTCCCTGATCCCGGGCCAGCATCCCCAGCCGCAGGTGGACCCCTTCGTGATTCGGGTCCAGGGCCAACGCCTTCTCGTAGTTCTCACGAGCCTTCGCCAGGGCCCCGCCCCGATGCGCCTCGATCCCGGCCCGCAAGAAGGAATAGGCATCGAGGAATTCCTCCCGGATGCGGGCGATGGCCCCCGGCGACGCGTTGACGAACTCCGGGATGTTCGCGGCCCGGTCGGGGGCCGTGAAGTGTTCGAGCAGTACCGGGGGACTACTGTTCCCCTCGGCGTCGATATGGGTCAGGAAGAGCTGAGTGCAGGGGGCCAACGCCTTGGACGCGAACACCAGCCACCTGCCGTTCGGCGACCAGCTATGCCAGGAGTTCATCCGCGGGGTGTTGCAGGACAGCCGTCGCGCGGTTCCTCCGGCCGCGGGGACGATCCACAGCTCGCTGTCGGGCTGGAGCAGCATGTAGCTCGAGGCCCTGCAGAACACGATCCAGCGTCCGTCCGGCGAGAACCTGGGGAAGTAGTTGCTCATGCCGTTCCCCGAGGCACCCTCGACCGGTCGGGGCACGCCCCCACGCCCCGCATGGAAAGGGACGCGATACAGGTCGTAGCGGAAGGGCATCCGGTCCCGGGTGAACTCGACGCACTCCTGTGCCGACAGCAGCACCCCGCCGTCCGCGGACTCGCCCTGAAGGACGTAGGCCTCACGCCGCGCAAAGAGGATCTCCTCCCCGTCCGGACTCCAGACCGGATTGCTCTGCACATAGGCCGGATCGTCCGCTCCCGCCAACGTCCGGAAGAGGCCCGTCCCACGGTCATACACGGCCAGGATGCCCCGGATGGGAAAGAAGAGCTGCGAAAATGCGATCCCCGGCATCGGCACGAACACCGATCGGTCCCGGACCGTGCTCACCACGTAACGACCGTCCGGGGAGACCTGCGACAGCAGGCCGAACGTCGATACCGCCTCCTCGGGACGATAGTCGCGCCAGGTGATGATCCCACGGCCGTTGAGCGAGATCTCGGGTTCCACCCGCACGATCGCGTAGGAGCCCTTGTCGTTGGCGTAGTCCACGTCCATACCGAGCACCGTGCCGTCCTTCGAGAAGGAGTGGCAGTTCCCGCACACCGGCAGGCCCTCCAGGACCACGGGGGGAATGCCGACGGACGAAACGGCGCCGAAGCGCCAGCGGATGGTGCTCGGGTCCCGCACGGCCTCGACGAAGGGCAGATTGACGTCGCGGTAGAAGATGGGGGCCTCCACCCTGTCCCGACTGACCTCGAACAGGGCGTGGGCACGGCAGAGGATGCGCGGGGAACGGAGGCGCCGGACCCCCGCCACGTCCAGGCGAACGCTTCCGGCGCCGGCCGCACCGGTGATCCTGGCCCAGTCTGCCGCTGGGATCGGCCAGAACTCGCGTCCCTCGACCACGTGTTCCAGGCGTTGCCCGTCCGGCAGAGTCAACCGCACCAGCCAGGTGTCCGCCGCGTCAGACCCCTCCGCGGCGCCCGGTTCGGCGAACCAGCGCACGGTGGGAGGCGCCAAGTCGGGGGGAAACACGGTGGCGGGCAGAGGGTAGGCGATGCGTGCCCCGCCTGCCGCCGGGGCCTGGTCAAGGCACGCCGACAGAGATTCCACGGTCGGTGCGACGCCTGCCGGCACCCGAGAGGCCTGACGGGACACCACCCAAACCACTACGGCCAGGCCGACCACCATGGCCAGCATCCATGCCGGCATTGCTCTTCGCAGGATCGGCACTGTCTCGTTCCCAGGCAATATGGACGATTTCAGAGTTCGTCCGTACACAGGACCTGGCCACACTCGACGCCGCGGCTTGCGCACAGGCATGAGAGAATATGGACGCGAGGCACTGCATGTCCACCCTGCCGCAGGGCTGTTCCAGGAACGGTGGCCGGAGTGCAGGTAGGTGCCTCGAGCCGAGAGGCACCAGATCGCGCAGGCAAGTCCTGTGCGATCTCCCCTGGAACATCACAGTGCATTTCCCAAGGCCCTCACCCTGCCGGCCCGGGCCGTGCGGCGCACCGGGGAATGGGAGCTGTCGTGCCAAGATCCCCGGGCGGTGGTATGTTGTCAGCATGCAACCGACGCCCGAGCAGACCGAGTACCGTCCCGCCTCCAGCGTTCTGACGCTCAAGGCTGCCGTGCTCGGCCTGGTTGCGTTGCTCTGGTTTGCCGTGTACGTCGGCCTGCGCTTCGTGCGCGGCGACACGGTCTACTTCCGCGAGGTGTTCCCGGTGCACCTGCTGCTGGCGGCGGCCATCGGGCTCTACGGAGTGTACCTGGTGTGCGCCATGTTCCGTACCCTCGCCCACGGATACCGGGTCCTCCGCTCCCGGGACGGCCTCGAAATCCACGGCGAGGACCGCGTCTGGCGCCTGCCGTGGCAGGACATCCGGCGCGTCCGCTTCGGCGATCTGTACCTCAAGCTGGACACGGCCGCGGGCTTGGTGGAAGTCCCCTTCATCCGCCGCGAAGACCAGCGCGAGATCTACCGCTGTCACCACCGCGCCGTCGGCCTGCAGCCCGACGAGGGACGCTTCCTGCCCGGGCGGAGGACCGGGACGGGCAGCAGAGGGCAAAGCTCCCGCTGAGCCCGGGGTACCGCGAACCCTCCCCCTACGGCTCGGGCATCGCGGGCTCCCGGGGGCGCCCGGCGGAGGCTGGAGGGCGCACGTACCCGCAGACCC
>JAFGRS010000448.1 GCA_016935045.1 Lentisphaeria bacterium
CAGTGGGCCTTACCTGAAGGGGCAGAGAGATACTCGGACCGTTGGCCTGGGCCGGCCGACTTGTCGCAGGACTGCGTGGAAGCCGTCCCACGTGTAGGCCCGCCGCTGGTCCCCGGGTCCCCCGTCAGTTCCGGGGGCAGGTCACGCAGTCCGTTGCCGAGCAGCCGAACAGGCCCTGATGCAGGTACCGCTCCCCGCGGTCCGGGATCAGCGTCAGCACCCGACACCCGGGCTTTTCCCGCGCCAGGCGCAGGGCCACGCCGACGTTGGCGCCGGCCGAGACGCCGGCGAGGATACCGCAGCGCGCCGCCAGCAGGCGAGCGCAGTCTTCGGCTTCGGCCGTGCCGATCACCGCCACGTCGTCGAGTTCATCCCGGGAACGCGCGATAATCTCGGGGATGAAGCCTTCCCCAATGCCCTGAATCCCGTGCGGACCCGCCTTGCCGCCGTTGAGGACAGACGACTCCGCCGGCTCGATGCCCACCATCCGGCACGTGGGATGCGACTCCCGGAGTCGTCGCGCCACCCCCAGAAACGTCCCCCCCGTTCCCATCCCGGCGACGAAGAAATCGAGGGCCTCCGGGACCTGGCGGGCAAGGCTCGTGCCGGTGTACTGGTAATGGGCCCTGATGTTGTCCTCGTTGGCGAACTGGTTCGGCAGCCATACACGCGGCGCAAGCTCGCGCCTGAGTTCCTCGTACCGCCTCAGGGCCCCCGGCATATCCTCCTCCGCCGGCGTCAGGATCACCTCGGCGCCGAAGGCACGCATCATCTGCCGCCGCTCGATGCTCATGTGCGCCGGCATGACCGCGGTGAAACGATAGCCCCTCGCCGCCGCGAGCATGCTGAAGGCAATCCCCGTGTTGCCCGTGGTGATCTCCAGGATCGTGTCACCGGGACGCAGCTCGCCGCGCTTCTCGGCTTCGGACAGCATGTACCAGGCCATCACGTCCTTGATGCTGCCACTCGGGTTGAGACAGGCCAACCCGGCATAGATCAGGGAAGGCTCCGTCTGCATCCCCGCCAGGCGAACCACAGGACACGTCCGCTTCATCAAGGCGCTGAAGTCTTCGATCATGGATGCCTTTCCGCTGCCTTTGCTCCCCCTCCGGAGTCCCCGCCTCTGACCTCCGGAAGCGGTCCCGCCGCCCGCCGGCCTCAACGCTTCCCCGTGCTGCCGAAGCCTCCTGCACCACGCCCGGTCTCGTTCAGAGATGCCGCCGGCTCGAACACCACCTCCGGCAGGCTCTGGACCACCATCTGCGCGATGCGGTCGCCGCGTTCCACGCGGAAGTCCTCTTCGCCGCCATTGAAGAGGATCACGCCGACCTCGCCCCGGTACCCCGCATCGATCGTCCCCGGAGCGTTCAGCACCGTCACGGCGTGCCTGAGCGCCAGACCGCTGCGCGGCCGGACCTGCGCCTCGTAGCCCGGCGGCAACTCGAGGTACAGCCCCGTGGGGACCAGCCGCACGCGCCCCGGGGCCAGCAACGCATCCTCGCGGGAACGCAGGTCGAAGGCTGCGTCATCCGCGTGGGCTCGCGCCGGAGCGAGATCCTCGTCTCCCTGCCGCATCCGATACCGTATCGTCACAGCCATGGATCGCTTCCCTGCCCTGCCGCCGCCCGGTCAGCATCCACCGCCGGAGCCTGCGAAGACAACCAATGCACCCAGAAACACCACTGCCTCCACCACCCCCTCCAGCACCACGCCACCCCAGGGGCCGCCCCGGCTATCCGGACGCACCCCGAAACGCCCGAGAACGGCCGCCGCGCACCATCCCCCCGCCAGCGCCAGAAGCGCCGCCAACGCCAGGCCTGAGAGCCAACCCCCGAGCGCTACCACCAGCAGACCGGATACCCAAGGCGCCAAAACCCCACCCGAGGACGCCGAAGAGCCGCCCTCACCCCCACGCCGCAAACCGTCCCCAAGCACCGTAGCCGCTACACCATGGGCCACCATCAGCCACACACCGCGTCCCGTAGCCGAAAGAACCGCCACGGCCAGGAGCTTCAGCAGCATCAGGCCCTGGAAAACGGCCATGCACAGGTAGGCATCCTCGACAACCGTGGCGCTGCCCCTTCCCGCCGCCTCCAGCAACGCAGCCAGGGCCCGAACCCGCCTGCCCGAGGTCAGCCACCATTCGAGAGCAAGAACCGCCAGCGCCGCCAGGACCGTCCCCGCCCGGGGGCCCCCCAGCCAGAGGCAGAAATGCGCCAGCACCCCCAGCGTCAGACCCATCAGGGCCCCCGCCACCGGCAGCCAGGCAGCCGCCTCCGAGCCGCCGGCAGCGCCCTCCGGGCCAAACCGGGACACCCAGCCCCATGCCACATCCCAGTTCCTGCGCATGCCGTCCCTCCGCGCGGAAAAATCGGCCGAACGGTACCTTGAAAGCCTGGTCATCGGATAGTAAAATAACTCTCTCGCTGGAAACGGAAAGCAGCGGGGGCGTAGCTCAATTGGTTAGAGCGCCGGCCTGTCACGCCGGAGGTTGCGAGTTCGAGCCTCGTCGCTCCCGCCAGCGTTTGGTACTCTGTTTCTGTGGGGGCGTAGCTCAATTGGTTAGAGCGCCGGCCTGTCACGCCGGAGGTTGCGAGTTCGAGCCTCGTCGCTCCCGCCAGAGGCCCACTTCACCCCGACGCCTCTTCCGGTCCTCCCGTGTTTGCCCCCGGTTCGCCGGTGTCTTCCCCTGACCGCAGTGCCTGAATGGCCCCGCCGACGTCGACCTCCGGGCAGGAGGCCCCGGCCAGGACCGCGACGGTGCGCCACCCCCGCGGCAGCCAGTCCGCCGTTGTCGTCCACCCCTGCCCGGGCACGAAGTGAGTCACCCGGTCGCCCCGGACATCCACGGCTCCTCGAACCAGGTAGGTCGGAGCGGCTGCCGCGGCGAGACGATACAACTGCGTCGTGTTGCTGCTGGTGGGGCTGCCCACCACCACCACCACATCGGGGCCCAGGGCGCAGACGCGGCGGGCGGCATCCTGGCGGTCCTGCGTGGCATGGCACACGGTGTCGGCCAGGGTCACGGGCCGCCCCGTGCGCTCGCCCCAGGCACGCAGGCAGGCCCCGAGAGCCATGGTCTCGTCGTGCAGCATCGTCGTCTGGTTGACCAGCGCCACGCCTTCCCCCCCGGCCACGGGCGTTCCGAAGGACAGCCGTTCCGGATAGGACGCCCATCGCCCCGTGTCGAGACAGCGGAGCAGTCCGTCGACATGTTCGAGGGCAGGGACGAGGACCGCGTGGGGCGCGGCGGCAAGGGCTCGGGAGAGGGTGGCGCGGGTTTCGGGGTGTCCGGCTTTGCCGTGGATCAGGACGACACCGATCCTGCCGGCAAGCCCCTCGAGGAAACTCCACACGCGCCGCACGTAGCGGCAGGTCGTATCGACGACCTCGACCCGTGGGAACTCCCGGCGCAGCTTCCGTTCCAGCTCGAGGGGCACGCCGAAGGCGGGGATCACCACCGTGTCTCCGGGCGCCAGGACCTCGAAGACGGCTTCCAGGTCGTCCTCCGGGAGAATGTGCACGCCGCGGCCCTCGAAGTGTTGGTTGACCGTGTCGTTGTGGATGATGGGCCCGAGGAGGTGCAGGGTCCCCTGGCGCCGCGATTCCAGGCATTCCTGGAGACGTGTCAGGGCCGCATGGACGCCGCCGCAGAAGCCGAAACGGGAGGGAAGCAGAAGGCGGCGGCCCGAGCCGAGGGGGATCACTCCCCCCGCGGCCCTGGCCTCGCGGACGACGTTGTCGTCGAAGACGTTCATGCTCGGGCCCCAGGCCGCATACCGGGCCCTCGGCGCCCCGTCGCGGACGGGGCCCCCCGTGCGTTCGGGGTGAAGGGGCGCACGGGGGTCTGCGCCCGCAGTTCCCTTCCCAGAGCGGGATGCATGGGCGCAGCGGGGATGCGGCGCAGCACCCGCGCCTCCTCGACAAGCTCCCCGAAACGGCAATCCCCGCGCAGGCAACAGGTATCGCAGCGCGGCAGGAGCGGACGGCACACCTGTCGGCCGTGCTGGACCAGATACGGGTTCAGGGCACGCCAATGGTGCCGCGGCAGGACCCGGCGCAGTTCCTGTTCCGTGGCGTCCGGTGAGGCGGTCCGCACCAGACCCCAGCGGTTGGCGATCCGGTGCACATGGGTGTCGACGCACACCGCGTCCATGCCCAAGGCAAACGAACACACCAGGTTCGCCGTCTTGCGGCCCACGCCCGGGAGCGTCGCCAGGGTATCCGGGTCGCCCGGCACGCGCCCACCATGACGCTCCAGAAGCGCCTCGCTGACGGCGACGAGCTGCCCGGCCTTGCGGCGGTACATCCCCGCCGGATACAGGAGGGCCGCCAGCTCCATCGTCGCGGCCCCCGCCAGGTGCTCGGCAGAGGGGTACCGCGACAGGACGCGGGCGGCGGCCCCGCGCGTCACCGGCTCCTGGGTGCGCAGGGAAATCAGACAGCGCACCAGGGTCTCGAAGGGGTCGTGAAACTCCGCTGTACTGTCCGTGTACCGCTCCCCCAGCGCCGCCATCAGCCTCTCCGCACCATCCCGGACGGCGCCCGCGCGAATGCTGCCGCCCGGACGGCTGCGGAACCCCACCAGGTGCGACGGGCAGCGGCAGTCCGTGGCCCCGAAGCCGGGAACCCTTTCCGCTCCGTCCCAGCGGGCGACCAGGCCCGCCAGGCGGCATTCCTCCGCACGGAACGCACCGGGGAGCATCTGGATGTCCACGATGGTTCCGGCGGCCAGGAGCTGGTCCACGTGCCAGTGCCGCACCTCCGTGGTGCGCAGATGCCGCCCAACGCGGCCTTCGAGGCCCGAGGCCGCACTGCCCGCGTACGCATACCAGCCTCTCGGCAGAACCACGCTGCGTGGCCCGAGAACCACCGGCGTGCGGCGCGGAAGCCGGATCAGCAGCAGGTAGACCCCGCCCGTCGGTCCCCCGTCCGACGGCGGCGCCTCCGCGCGCCGCGTGCCCCGGGTTGTGCTCATTCGAGAAGCTCCCGCACGGGCGCGTACAACTTGCCGTAGAAGGTCAGGATCTTGTAACCGATGTACGCCGCGATGCACAGATACACCAGCACCGGCAGGACCACCGCTGCCCGGGTCATTGCCGTCTCGGCCTCTTCGCGGCAGATGTTGGCAATGCGTTCGGCCGCCTCGTCCGTGGTCCCGGCCAGCTCCCCCGTGTGCATGAGTTCGAGGATCATGGTGTTGCGGTCGTGCGGGTGCAGCCGCTCGGCCAGGGCGGCGCTGAAGGCGCAGCCCTCCGCCTTCATGATGTCCGCCACCTCTTCGAAACGCCGCCGCAAGGTCGCATTCCGACAGCACGAAGCGGCCATGCGCACCGCGCCAATCCCCCCCAGACCCGAGCGCAGACACAGAGAAAGGGCCATGAAGAACCGGGTCGAGTCCAGTCGATACAGCACGCCCCCGAGCAGCGGTACCCGGAGGATCAGGCCGCCCAGACCCGGCAACGCCGAGAGGACCGGCGCCAGGGACTTCGCCGCCAGCAGCAGCAGCCACGGAAACGCCATGAACAACAGCGCCCGGACGGCGGCCGCCCCCACGGGAAGGTCGTCCGTGAAGATCGTGATGAGGGGAATCAGCACCGCGGCAACATGGTATACCAACGCCGGGTAGATCAGCCCGGCGATCAGGATGGAGCGCAACCGCGAGACCAGCTGGAACCAATCCCGCAGCGACTGGTACACCGTCGCGCGCCTCCCCGTGGTCTCGCCGACATGGACGAGGTTGATTTCGAGGGAGGAAAACACCCTTGGCAGACGGGACATGGCGCCGCTGACCGTGTCGCCCTGCTTGAGCAGCGCCAGGATGTCCCGCGCCGCCGGGCCGAAGATCCCCGGCATTCGCTGCTGAAAGGCCCGCAGGGGCGGCACACCGGCTTCTTCGAGGGTGGCCACGGTGTTGTAGAACTGGACCCTGTGCTTCAATGTTCCCACGCGGCGGAACCTCCCTGTGGCGGAGTCTGTCCTACGCTGGGGAACTGTAGTGCGGGGGGATTGGGGAGGCCAACGTAAGGTGCGATATGGGTACCAAGCTCAAGTCCGTCGATCCCGTCGCAGTCGCTTCGGAGGCCCTGGACCTGCTCCCGAAGGGTGCGTTCCTGACGGTGCGGTCCGGGAACCACCTCAACACCATGACCATCGGCTGGGGCACGGTGGGGGTTATCTGGTCCAGACCCGTCTTCGTGGTCGCTGTCCGCAACTCGCGCTACACCTTCCGCCTGCTCGAGCGGGCCCCCGACTTTGCCGTCAGCATCCCCCAGGAAGGCCTCTGCAAACAGGAACTCGCCTTCTGCGGCAGCCGTTCCGGCAAGGAAGTGGACAAGTTCGCCGAGTGCGGCCTGACCCCCAGGGACGCGGGCACCATTCAGAGCCCCCTCCTCGATCTGCCGGGGCTGCACTTCGCCTGCACCGTCCTGCTGCGCGCCCCCACCAGCCCGGAACTCATGTCGCCCAATCTGATGGACTTCTACGCCGGCCACGACTACCACACCTTCTACTTCGGCGAAATCGCCGCCACCGTCCGCCAGACCGGCTGAGGACGAGGCGGCAGACGCCGGGATTCCGACCCCGCTTTCGGGCGTCCCATGGACTCGGCCTACCGGCCGGGCGACCGTGGGCGTGTACCATGGGAAGAGGAACGGCAGGAAGGGCTCCCGGTGAGCCGTTCCATCTTCACTGCGGCGCTGCGGGCTCTGCGCTCCCGTCCTTGCAAAGGCATCGAGTGCGGCTATGATGGAGGCCTTGTCGATACAGGCACGATGCTCCCTGGCCGTATGTCGCGCCCCGGAGCAGAACCCAGGATTCGGAGAACGGATACCATGAGAATCGTCTTTGTCGCGGCTGGGCTTCTCGCCCTGCTGCTGCCCCTGCCTTCCCGCGCCGACACGCTGATCCTGGCCGACGGCAAGACCTATGAGGGCACGGTTATCGTCAAGGAAGGAGTCTACACGCTCAGGTCACAGGAGAGGCTCTTCCAGTTCCGCAGAGACGAGGTGAGGGAACACAACGGCGAGGTGATCACCCCCGTCATCGCCATCAGGACCGGGAAGGGAGACATCCTGGTCGCCCTCTTCGAGGACCAGGCCCCCAACACCGTGGCCAACATCATCACCCTGGCCGAGAGCGGTTTCTACAAGGGACTGACCTTTCACCGCATCATTCCGGACTTCATGGCCCAGGGAGGCTGCCCCAACAGCAGGGATGGCGCCGCCGGCGCTCCGGGGACCGGGGACCCGGGCTACAAGTTCGCCGACGAGATCGTGCCCGAACTCAAACACACGGGACGCGGCATCCTCTCCATGGCCAATTCCGGTCCCAACACCAATGGCAGCCAGTTCTTCCTCTGCTTCGCCGCCACTCCTCACCTGGATGGCAAACACACGGTCTTCGGCAGGGCCGTCGCCGGCATGGAGGTCCTGGACCGCCTGGAATCCATCGGCAGCGAAACCGGCACCCCCGGCGAGAGGGTCCACTTCGACATCGACGTCGTCGCTAAGCGCAACCACCCCTACGAGGTCCAGAAGCTCTGACCGTCCCTCCCCGTCGCGGCTGACGGGAATAGACGCCCTCCGGCCAGACCCCAACCAGGGACATGTGCTGCAGCGGGAAGCGATTCGCCGGGTCTTGAAACCGCCCTGACCCCGGGGCGTCAGGCCTTGTCCTTTCGCTCCCGTTGCGCTAGCGTGGTGGGAGACCACGCCGGAGGCCGCCATGCAGATCCACTGCGAAGCCTGTGGGGAACTGATCCCCGCCGGGAACCTCGATCTCGACCGCGGGTTTGCCAAGTGCGCCGCCTGCGACCACGTCTTCAACTGCAACGCGCAGCTGGAGCGTGTGGCCGCGGCACTGCTGCGGGAGCGGCCCGAAATCCCGCTTCCCAAGGGGCTGCACGTGTACCGGCGGGCCAACGGTCTGCGCATCACCTGGCGCTGGTTCGGCGTCAAGACCCTCGGCCTGATCTTCTTTGCCTGCCTGTGGAATGCCTTCATCATCTTCTGGTACTCCATGGCCATCAGAAAGCAGCTGTGGTCCATGGCGCTCTTCGGGCTGCTGCATGCCGCGGTAGGCATCGGCGTCGCCTACGCCGCCGTCGCCGGACTCTTCAACACGACCGTCATCACGGCCCTCAAGGGGATGCTCGAAGTCAGGCACGGCCCCATCCCCGTCCCCGGCAACCGGCGGCTGCCGGCCGCGGACATCGAGCAGCTTTACGTCAAGCAGCACGTCACCCACAGCAAGCACGGCACCTCGATCTCCTACGAGGTGCGTGCCCAACAGCGCGCCGGGAAGGACATCAAACTCGTGGGGGGATTGACCAGGGAAGACACGGCCCTGTTCATCGAACAGCGCCTCGAAGAATTCCTCGGCATCGCGGATCAGGCCGTTCCCGGTGAGATCCGCTCGACCTGAGTTCAGCCTCAGAACACCGTACCCGGCGGAAGCGGAATCGACGCCGCCAGGCAGCCTGAAACAGGTCGCACGAGCCGAGCGGGACCTTGCGCCACTCGGCCCTGCCTGCCGGCAGGCAGGTCGTGGCGCATCCCTGGTATCATCCTCGTCTTCCGGTTGCGCCGGTGTTCTGAGGATACTCTCCGCCGCACGTCTTCACGGTTGGTCTCCCTGCTCGAGGCCCAGCCATGCCGACAGGGGCTCGAACAGGGCCGACGTGTGGGTTGGTGTGTAGCAGAACCCGCACCATCCCGATGCCCCCGCCTGCCGGGCCAGGACGATGTGAAGGGCCACCGAGGCCGGGTCCGTCATTCTTCCCTGGCCGCTGTTGATGCCGATGCCCTCGACCAGCGGAAACCTGGCCGGCAGCGCCTCGCGGTGCGCGGCGGCCAGGCTCGCGAAACGATCCGGATCGTGGGTGTAGTTCATGGGGAAAACGGCATCCAGCCAGCCTTCCCGGCACCAACGCGCCCAATCCTGACCCACGCTCACCCGGCAGGCCGGCCAGTCGCTGAACACCGCGGCACTGATGCGGATCCCCGGCTTCGCCTCGTGCACCGCTCCCGACACCTGCTCGACGATCCCCGAGATGCGCCGGCAGCGGAATTCCACCCAGTCCCCGAAGCGGGCCCCGCCCTCGAGCACGTCCCCCGGCCAGGCTACGACCGCC
>JAFGRS010000449.1 GCA_016935045.1 Lentisphaeria bacterium
CGCTCCGCGGAGCCGTTTCCCCTGGAGGGCGACGCTCCGCGGAGCCGTTTCCCCTGGAGGGCGACGCTCCGCGGAGCCGTTTCCCGAACCACTCGCGAGTTCCACCCGGTATGCCGGGGCGCCTACTGTCCGATGCAGTAGAGCTGCTTGACGCCGCGCAGGTAGAGCCGTCCGGCGCTGGGTGCGGGGGTGCTGACGATGGGTTCTCCGAGGGGATTCGTGGCCAGGAGGGTGAAGGTTGGTCCAGCCGTGATCACCCGGGTCACGCCCTTGCGATCGGGCACGTAGAGGCGTCCCTCGGCGACCACGGGAGAGGCGTAGGAGCCGACCTCCACGTCCTGGCGCCAGTGCATGTGGCCGCTGGAGGCCTGGTAGCAGGAGACGATGCCGGCGCTGGTGACCACGAAGAGCAGGTCGTTCCAGGCCACCGGGCTGGCCACGTCCGGCAGTTCCTCGTCCGTCTCCCAGACCACGGTTCCCGCTCCCTCGCCGGCGAGGCGGATGGCGGCCAGCACCGCGTAGTCCGTGGTTGCGAAGGCCAGTTCCCCGCTCACGGCCGGGGAGGGGCCGACTTCGCCGCCCATGCACTCGCAGGACCAGGCTCTGCTGCCGGTCTCGACGTCGAAGGCTTCCACGAAGGGCTCGGCATTGAGCACCGCCAGGACCCGGGACCCGGCACGCACGAGCACGGGGGAGGCCCACGACGCACCCACCTCCCGCACGGTCTCCCAGAGTGTCTCCCCCGTTTCTGCCGAGAGGGCCAGGAATCGGGCCGCCGCGAAGTGGTCGTACTGGACCAGGACCATGCCCCGGTGCAGCAGGGGCGACGAGGAGTGTCCATAGGGGTTGTCGGGGAGGCCGAGATTGCGGGCCCAGAGGCGTTTCCCGGCGGGATCGACACAGAGGACATCTCCGGTGGCGAAGATGGCGACGATGCGCTTGCCGTCGGTGACGGGGGTTGGCGCGGCGTATCCCGTGTCCTCGGTGACCTTGGGCAGTTTCGCGGGGGAACCCACGATGTCCGACGCCGGGGCCGTCCAGAGCAGGGAGCCGTTTTCGGCGTCGAAGCAGTACAGTTCCCGGGATTCGGCGTCGGCGCCGGTCAGGTAGAGCCGTCCGTGCCAGAGGATCGGGCTGCTGAAGCCGGGGCGGGGGGGCGTCACGTGCCAGAGGATGTTCTCGCCGGTGGTCCCGTTCCAGCGCAGGGGCACCGGTGCGGCCGCGGTCGAGGCATGGCCGCCGCAGCCGCGGAATGCGGCCCACTGTTCGGGTGCGGCGTCGAAGGCGGGCTCCGGTTGGGACTCCTGCCGTGACGCCGCGGCATCCCCTCCTGTCGTGGCCCGGGCATCGAGGGGGTCCCGTCGTCCCACGACAACGGCAAAGACCAGGATCGTGATCCCGCCCGCGAGCAGTCCCCGCCGGATGAGCACCCCGGTGGGATCCTCCTCGGCAACCGTGCGCCCGGGGAGTACCCGTCGCTCCGAGAGCGAGGCCACAGCCCACAGACAGGCCGCCAGCAGCGCCCCGCACACGGCCAGCACCACCGCGCCGGTCCTGCCGAACGCCTGCGCCCTCTCGAAACGCTCCCGCGCCATCCGGTCCACCTCACGGAAGGCATCCTTCAGGGCCTCGTCGTCGGGGTGCTCCGCGGCCGCCGTCTTCAGATGCTGCAGCACCCGCTGGTCGAGGGGATCGACATGGCGCAGGACGGCCCGGTTCTCCGCCATGCGCACCACGGCGAACAGCCCCGTGACCAGGACCACCACCGCCAGACAGGCCAGGACCTGCCGGAGAAGGACCCGCTTCCCGTTTCCGTCTGCCGCTGAAGCGCCCATCTACTCCTCCGTCGCAGCCTTCCGACGCAGGCGTGCGTGCTCCACCGGACAGGCGCGGAAACAGCGCCCGCAACTCAGGCAGTGCAGCCTGTCCGGCTCGTAACCATCCCGTCGCCGTCTCACGGATGCCCCCAGGAGCCTGGCCGCAAAGACCACGCCCACGGCCATGCCGACCCACCAGCCGCCCCGCCCCAGGGCCCGGCGCCGCCCCGCGACGCTCTGGCGCAACTCGTCCGGGAGGCGTCCCGAACGGCGGAAGGCGTCACTCTCGACGCTGGGCACGGCCATTCCGGCCTCTTCGAGGGCGATCTGCTCCAGGAGTCGGGTATCGCTGTGCAGGCGGGCGAGGGGTATGCCGGCCCTGGCAAATCCCCAGCCGCCTGCCAGCACGATGAGCGGGCAGGCGACGAGGATCCGTCCCAGGCGTCGGACCGCCGTGGGGAGAGGTTCGGGAGCGGCCGCCGGCTGCGGCGGCAGGATGGCGTCGAACGGGCAGCTTTCGGCGCAGAGCCGACAGCGGATACACTCCTCGGGGGTGATGGTGAGGTGGCGCCAGGAGAAGCGGGAGAACCAACCCAGGAGCACCCCGTAGGGGCAGAGGAAGCGGCAGTAGGGGCGGGCCAGCACGACCCCCAGCAGCAGCAGGCAGATGCCCGCGAGGATGCCGTGCAGGTTGCCCGAGAGCCGGAACAGGGGCACGAACGGGTCGAACCGGCAGATGACGTAGGCGCTGCCGGTTCCCGCGAGGAGAAGCGCCAGGGCGAGGTAGATCGGGGGCACGAGGGTCAGGGGGCTCGCGAGCCAACGCGAGAGGCGCTGGGGGCGCCAGGCAACGAGGTCCTGGATGGCTCCCAGGGGGCAGACAGCGGCGCAGAAAACACGTCCAAAGAAAAGCGCGAAAATCAGTGGCAAAAGGAAAATGGCCGCCGTCGCGAGGGGCAGTTCCGTGCCCCGGAAGAGGGCCTCCGCCACGGGCTGGATGGCGCCCACCGCGCACAGGCAGCCCCGGCGCCAGAACCCGAAATACGCCAGGCAGACCACCGAGAGCACCGCGATGCCCCGCCGGGAACGTCGCCCCAGGGCCAGGTGGGCCGCCAGCCCCAGGGCCGCGGCCAGCAGCGCCACGTCGATGGCTTCGCCGAGGGCGGTGCCGGCGCCCGGCCATACCTCCGCGGGGGGCTGGTAGGCGGCCTCGAAATCGGGTTTCGGAAAGCGGTCGGAGGCCTGCGCGGCGAACGCGGTCGCCAGTGACGGGAGGATGGTCCGCAGGGGTCTCATCACGTGCCTTCTCCCGCGGCACCCTTGCGCAGGTAGGGGTCGTCGGCAGGTACCCGCCGGAACGCCTGCGTGGGACAGACCGTGGCGATGGCGCATTCCTCGCAGTGCACGCAGACGTCGTGCCGCACCTGCAGGTACAGCGAACCGTTGCCGAAATCCGTACATCCCTTCACGCAGCGGCCGCAGCCGATGCAGAGGTCCTCGCGGATCGTGTATTCATGGTAGGGATCTTCGACGAAGCGTCGCTGGATGGCCCCGGTCGGGCACATCTGGTTCTCCGCCCCCGCGTTCAGGGCCGGCGCGTCCGCCTCGAAGTAGCCGAAACAGAGCCTGCAGTAGCCGCACATGGCGAAGTTGTGGACGCATTTCACGGCCGACACGGGCAGGACGCAGGACGTCGCGCAGAGGCCGCATTGGACGCAGGCGGCGGGATCGATCTGCCACAGCGTCCGGCGTGCCGGGCCCCGCCTCGCCGCGGCAAGGGTGGCGCCGCAGACCGCCACTCCCAGGGCCCCTCCGCCGAGACAGCGCAGGAAACCCCGCCTGGTTTCGCCGCCGCCGCCCGTTGACTCCGAAGGCTTCCTCACCTCACCTGTACTCCGGTACGGATCGTCCCACAAGCGCCTGCAGCGCCCGCGGCCTCGCGGGCACAGATTCGCCAGTACAGAGACTCCTGATACGGTCCGCATCCTCCTGGGATTGACCATTCCGATCGGCTGGCAGTGCCTCCCCCCGGGGGCCTTGGACCGGTTGCCGTGTCCGAACCAGGGCGCATCGTCCCCTGTCGCGGCATGCACGGCAGCGTGTCGGTTCCGGGCGGTCCTCTCCGCAGGGGATGGAAGGGTCCCGCCGCGCCTGGTTCAGGAGCCACGGGCCCGAGGCCAACCCCACCGCCGCCGCGGCGCGCAGCAGCAGACCACAGAAATCCCGGCGGAACATGGGTGTATTCCCGTGCCTCATGCATCCTTCCCCGGCGTGGGCAGGAAGACGCGAACCGCCTGCCGCGCGGGATCGAGCACCAGTACCCGGCCCGCCGAATCCACGGCCACGTCGGCCAGAAGCGTCGTGCCGTCGAAACTCCCGGGCCCGGCGACGACGCAGGCAAACGAGCCGTCGCTCCGGTAGACCTTTACCAGGGCCGGTTTCTTCTCCACGGTCACGATGCCGCCATCGGGAGCCAGGGCCACATGGGTCGGATTGCAGCAGCCGCCGAAATCCTCGATGGCCTCGCTGCCCTTCCCAAAACTCCCCAGGCGGTTTCCGGCCGCGTCGTAGTGCGCCACCCCGAAGGCCCCGGTTTCCGTTGCCCAGAAGGTGCCGTCCGCCGCCGCGGCCACGTCGAGGTAGGTGCTGGGGACGTTGGCTCTCGTGTCCCTGTTGGGCGGCCTTGGCAGGGACGTCTCGCCACGGCGGGCGCCATCGAGCCCCAGCCATACCAGCCGCATGCTTCCCGCGTCAGCCACCAGCAGGATGTCCCGTGCGGCGGCAACCGCGGTCACGAAGGCCTCGCCGCCGAGATTCGCCAGGACCTTTCTCGAGCCGTCCGACGGGTCCGCCGCCAGGACCTGTTCCCCGCAGCCCAGGTAGAGGATGCCCCCGGCCACGGTCAGGGCCCGCGCCGCGGTGTCGAGTTCGATGCGGCGCACCTCGGTGCCGTCCGGGGCATATTCCAGCACCGCGAGGCCGATGGAGACGAAGACGTGGTCGTTCTCCCCCACCGCCAGGCCCCGCACGCGTTCCCCGACGGGGATGGAGTGGTCCTCCGTGTAGCCGATCTGATCGGGGCGGACGATCCGTTCCGGGGCACCCCTCGGGCACGCGGCACCCTCCCGCGACGGCTGCCGCGAGGCGCGTCTCCCCGCCAGGATGGCGCCGGCCGCCAGGGCCGCGGCGAGAACGACAATCACCAGCAGGTCCAGCGGCGTTGCGGAGCGCTTTCTGCGTTCGGGCTCCGTCATCGTGTGCTCCGCATGCGTCACGTCCTGTCTTGGCGAAGGTCCAGGCACACCAGGCGGGTGGAGTCACGCACCAGCAGCAGTCCGTCCACGAAAGCCGGGGGGCCCCATGCGTCTCTGCCGTCCGGCAGGACCGTGGCCCTGGCCAGGAGGCGGAATCCCTCCCGGTTCACCGCGAGCATGCTCAGGGTCCCGTGGTCGTCAAGGAGGAAGAGGCGGTCCCCGACCCAGACGCAGGGGCCCAGCCCGAAGCGGTGTTCCCGGCCGCTGCCCCAAAGCACGTCCTCGCTCCCGCCGGGATCGAGACAGACCAGTTCCTCGCGGCGCGTGCCGGCGTCCTTGGGGAGTACCGCGTAGAGCAGGCCTTCCACCCAGAGCGGCGTCTGCTGTTCGGAGGCGAAGACCGTCTTGTCGATGGTTCGGGTGGAGGTCACTTCCCAGCCGCCGGATTCCTTCGTCAGCCGCAGGATCATGCTTCCGGCCCCGTGCCCCGAGGTCATGAAGATCGTCTCGCCGCCGATCTGGACGGGGCAGGGCGCCACCACCCGATGGTTCCAGGCGCGCGTCTGCCACAGCACGCTTCCGGCCTCGGGCCCGTCCGCCGCCACTGCCACCATGCCCCCCAGAGCGGCGTAGACAAACGCCCGCTGCCCGTCAAACACCATCTCCACCACCGACGAGTGCGACATCTGCCAGCCGTCGGGATTCGGAGTCCGCCACACAACCTGTCCGGAACGGCAGTCCACCGCCAGCAGCAGGTCCCTGCCCGCGGGGGCCAGGATCACCAGGTCCCCGTCGACCAGGGGGCACTGCGCCGTGTACCACAGGGGCACCGTCGCGCCGTAGTCACGCACCAGGTCCAGCCCCCAGCGGAAGGCCCCCGTCAAGCGGTCCACGCACATCACGTGGCACTTCGGCCCGATGCTGACCACCGCGTCCGGCGTGACCGCCGGCACCGTGCGCGACATGCCGTGGTTGCGCTTGATCTGCACCGGATAGGACTGGCGCCAGGCCTCCCGGCCATCCGCCAGCGACAGGCAGCGCAGAACGTCCCGCCTGCGTTCCTCGTCGTAGTCCAGAACGTAGACGGCGCCCTCGAACACCGCCGGACCCGCATGTCCATCCCCCAGGGTCGTCTGCCACAGCCGTGGCGGCCCTTCCGTGGGCCAGGTCTCCGCCAGGGCCACGGGCGTCGGCACCCGGTTGTTCCGGTGCGGGCCTCGGAAGCCGGGCCACGGGGAAGGGAAGAGACCCGGTTCGGGGTTTGGGCTGCTGCGCTCGAACTCGGCCACGACCCGGTTGCAGTGGTCGGTGGGATCGATGATGGCGGGGCCTGCGGCAGCCTCCTCGGGGACCCGGGCCGTCGTGCGGCACCGCAGGGGTACGCTCTGCCAGCACAGCATGGCCCGGGCCGCGAGCAGGGCCGCGGCCAACGTGGCGGCTGGGCATGTGAGGCAACGTATCCGCAAGGGGCACTCATCCTGGCCGAATCCGCGCCGGTTCGCCGCGAACGGCACCGGCACACCTTAACCCATTCCCGTCAACCTGCCAGCGGAATCCCCCCCGCCCAGGGCTGTTTGAAGATCCCAACGCCGCCGCCGGGCTTGTCCCGGTGGAGCGCCGATCGGAGGGCGGTGAGGGGGCGCGGCCGCGCTCCCTCACCCCGA
>JAFGRS010000450.1 GCA_016935045.1 Lentisphaeria bacterium
GCGGTCCACCTCCATCTGCATGCTGTGGTGAACCCTGCTCACCAGCTCCTCGAGGCCGTAGGGTCCCAGCCGCATGTCCGCTTCCGGCGAGACATAGAGGGAGAAGTTGCGCATCGTCTCGGAAGGGAAGAATCGCCGCATGTTGACCGGGACCTCGAGCCGGATGACGGAACGACCGGGCTTTCCCCCCGCCCGGGCATCGGCGTCGTAGAGACTGCCCAGGCAGTAGATATAGAGAGCGGCCAGGTATTCGGTGATCGTAGCGTTGTGGTCTCTCGCGAGCCCCAACAGCCTGGAAGCCTGCATTCTGCCGGTTATGGCCCGGTAGTAAGTCGGCTGCGGCGGCACGTCCACGATGTGGTACGCCGCACCGTAGCTCACCGGCCCCGGCCCCTCCCTGCCGAAATGCTTGCGGTGGCCGTCTTCGGCTTCGGCGGGGGAGGGGCTTTCCCGCGGGTCCAGAATATCCCCCCGTGGCTCCACGGTGAATCCGCACCGCCTGAGGTATGCCGATAGCAGCGATCGCAGGAAGCGCAAGCCGCCGGCGCCGTCGGTCAGAATGTGGGAGAAATCCACTGCGATCGTGCTTGCCCGTGCCTGGATCCGCAGCAGATGCTGGGTTCTGCCGCGGACCTGGATGGTCTCCAGCGGGGAGCGGTCGAGAAGCTGCACCCGCGGCGTCTCGAGGTGCCGCTGAAGGTAATACCAGAACAGCCCCCGCCTGAGGTAGACCTGATAATACGGGCAGCGACGCACGAGCGCATCCGATGCCTGCTGCAGGGCGGAAAGCCTGACCGGCGTCCGCAGCGTCGCGGAAAGTCGGAACACCGCCGGCGATAATCCGGAGGAGGCCGTCGGATAGATCTTGGCTGCGTTGTCGAGGCTGAGCCAATCCTGGTCGGGGGAGTCCGGAATCACGGGAGCGCCGCGCCTCCGGCGCTGAAGGGCTGCATCTGCTGCAACTATAACCGTTCGGGCACGGGCGGGACAATCCTGCTTCCCGATTGGCGGGGTATTCTTCGTGTTAGCCGCAGGACCTAGTGGTATATTTGGACCGGGGAGTACGTCATGAAGAAGAGCCGATCCCTGATGATCGCCGTCCTCGCCGTCGTGCTTGCACCCTGTACGGGTATTCTACTGGGCGGGTGTGCTTCCACCGGCGACACGAACGGCGCCGGGCAGGAGATGCAGGCGCCGCCGCCCTCCGAAAAACCGACAGCCACGCTGCAGGCGACGAGCGACGGCAATCCCGAAACCCGACCCGGAGCCCGAAGAGAGCCTGGCCCCGCCAAAGCCGTCCCGGCCGCAAAGCCGCGCGCTGAGGAGGCCGGCGCCAAAGCCTCCGTCAGCGCCGCCGAAGGCGGGGCCGAGCAGCCCGTAGCGTACGTGGCGCAGCGCCTGCAGGGTCTGCTTCCCGAATGGCTGCGGGATGTGAGCTGGGAGCGTCTGACTGGTCCAATCGGGGGCACAATCACGATCGCGCTGATCTGGGGGCTCGCCTTCTGGCTCGGCAGGCTGCCTCGCCGCAGGCGGGGCGCCGGCCGTGCGAGGGTCGCCAGGGAGGTCAGGGAGCGCGTCGGCGTTCCGGTGGCCCACTCAACCTGAGCTCCCTGTTCTAGGTTCGGGCCGCGCCGCACATCCTGCCCACCGCCACGTCCGGCGGCAGCCCGGTCGCCATCTGCGGGTCGGGCACGCGCTGGGCGGGTCGGGCACGCGCTGGGCGGGTCGGGCACGGGGGCCGGTACTTGATCGGTCCGCCGACAAGGTGGTACTCTCTTCCGTCCGTCGGGAATAGCCCACAGGAGTCAGACACATGGTTGAGCTCAAGAAGGGGATCGACATACTCTCCGCGATCGGGGGTATCGGGACAATCGCCGAAGGCAGGGTGTTGTTCGGGCGCAAGCTTGATGCCGAGAACCGAGCCAAGCTGGGCCACATCAGAAACGAGGAAGCCCTCCTGCGGATTGCCAATGCCATTGCCATGTGCGAGCCCGACCGCGTCTTCGTCAACAGCGGCTCTGCCGAGGACCTCCTGCAGGTCCGCCGCATGAGCGTGGAGAAAGGCGAAGAGAAGGCCCTTCCCATGAAGGACCACACGATCCACTTCGACCTCCCGGACGAACAGGCGCGCATCATCGACCGGACCTACTATATCGTCAACCCGGACGAAGGGTTAAGCGTCCTGGCCCAGCACGCCCCGCGCGGGGAAGCGCATGACTACCTGGAAAAGCACATGCGTGGCATCATGCGCGGCAAGACCATGCTCGTGGGGTTCTTCAGCCGGGGTCCTGTCGGCGCCCAGCCGGCCATTCCGGCCCTGGAGATCACCAGCTCGACCTACGTCATGCACAGCGCGGAGATCCTGTTCTTCAACGCCTATGACCACTTCGACGAGGAGGTCGTCCGGGCGGGAGTGTTCTTCACCAACGTACATAGCGAGGGGACCCACCGCACCGCGGATCTGCCCAACGCCCGGGTGTTCATGGACCGCAGCTGGCTGACCACCTTCAGCCTCTTCTGCACATACGCCGGAAACACCCTGCTCCTCAAGAAGGGCAATCACCGCTTCACGGTCGACCTGTGCACGTACTATCGCCAGGAGCGCGAGCTCTCGGAGCACATGTTCATTACCGGACTTCGCGGCCCGGGCGGCCGGGTCACCTTCTTCGCCGGTGCCGCCCCGAGCGGGTGCGGCAAGACCACCACCGCCATGGTCGGCACGGACTTCATCGGCGACGACCTGGCCCAGCTCTGGATCGCCCCGGACGGCACCCTGCGGGGCATCAACCCCGAGACCGGCATCTTCGGTATCGTGCAGGATGTCAACTCGGAAGGGGACCCCCACCTGATGAAGAGCCTGCGACAGGAGGGGGCGGAGGTCATCTGGTCCAACGTCCTGATCGACCCGCAGGGAAGGCCGCGCTGGGTGGGGGACGGCGAGGAGCCGCCGACCGGCGGGTACAACTACCAGGGGGGGTGGTACCCGGGCAAGAAGGACGCCCAGGGAAAGGAGATCCCGATCTCCCACCCCAACGCCCGCTGCACCCTCTCCTGCGCCTCCATCGACAACTACAACCTGAAGGTCGGGACGGACCCGGCCGGCGCCCCGATCAAGGTGATCACGTACAGCGGGCGTGACAGCGACACCATGCCTCCGGTATGGGTGGCGAGGACCCCCGACGAAGGGGTGGTGATCGGGGCCTCCGTGGTTTCCGCAGCCACGGCTACGGAAGTAGGGGCGACGGGAGTGCGAAGGCAGCCCTGGGCCAATGAGCCCTTCATTGCGGGCGGCCTGGGTGACTACATGCAGTCCCAGTTCCGCTTTTTCAACTCGCCGAAGCTCAGCGCCGCTGCGCGGCCGACCCTGGCCGGTCTGAACTACTTCCTGACCCACGGCGCACGGGGCGGGGAGGGAACCAGGCTGCTGGGGGAGAAGCGGGACGTGCGGGTCTGGCTGACTTGGCTGGAACGTCGTGCGCACGGCGAGGTCGGGGCCATCGAGACTCCGATCGGGTACATCCCGCGCTACGAGGAGCTGAAGGCCCTGTTCGCCGAGCTCATCGGCAAGGAGTATCCCCGGGAGCTCTACGACCGGCAGTTCTCCCTCTACGTGGAGAACATCATCGGCC
>JAFGRS010000451.1 GCA_016935045.1 Lentisphaeria bacterium
CATACCTTAGAGTATGCGCCCTCCTCGGGCCTTGCGGATGACCATGCGGCGCCTCGCCAAAATGTGAAATTAGTTCCGTGCGGACCCTTACCCCGAATCGGCGCTCCACTGCCGCAAGGGCAGTGGCGGCGGGAAGCGATTGAAACCCGCGAGTGATTCGGGATGCGTCTCAGCGGGAGCTTCGCCCTCCCGTAGGCCGCACGGTCCCCGGGCGGCATCCCACGATGCGGCTCAGCAGGAGCTTCGCCCTCCAGTCCCGGGCAGCTGTGGCGTGGTGGAGGGCGAACCTCCCGGTGAGCCGTCGCGGTGACCGGAAAACAGGCTCTGCCGGGTCGATGAGGGAGGGCGTTTTCCGGACGTCCCAGCGGGGCTCCGTGACCGGAAAACAGGCTCTGCCGCATGGCCGGGGTCCCCCATGCCTGGCATCGTCCCGGGAGAGACTGGCGCCGGGCCATCCCGTATCCGCCGAGGCGGGGCCCGGTCCCGCGGCTGGTGCAGTGGCGTTTCGTCCCGATGCCTGTAGGTTTCCGGGAGTATGCCACCCACCCTTGTGGGGGCGGCACCTGCCGGGAGGTACAAGGTATGGCGTCCCAGAAACGCGTCGGCATCGTGGATGGGCTGAGGAGACTGGCCGCGGGGCTGGGTCCCGGTCTGATCACGGCGGCGGTGGTGCTGGGACCGGGCAGCATCACGGTCAGCAGCAAGTGCGGCGCGCTGATGGGTTTTTCCGCGCTTTGGGCGGTCGTTGTCGCCTCGGTCCTGATGGTGACCTACACGCAGATGGGGGCGCGCATCGGCATGGCGAGCGGCGAAAGCCTGGTCGCGGCGGCCGGCCAGGTCCTGGGGCGATGGGCAGCATTGCTGCTGGGAATATGCGCATTTCTGATTGCCACGGGCTTCCAGACGGGCAACAACGTGGGTGTCGGCGTCGCCATGAACGCGCTCCTGGGCGGGGCCCCGGGTCTGTGGGCGGCGGTGTTCACCGTGGTGGCCCTGGTGGTGCTGTGGACCACGAGCAGCCTCTACAGGGCCCTCGAACGTCTGATGGTCATCCTGGTGGGCATGATGATCCTGTGCTTCGCCGCGGACCTGTTCCTGGTTCGTCCTCCCCTGGGCGCTGTTGCGCGCGGTCTCGTGCCATCCCTTCCCGAGGTGCCTGCCCTGGTGGTGGCCCTGTCGGCCACGACCTTCAGCGTGGCGGCCGCGGCGTTCCAGGCCTATCTCGTGCAGTCGAAGGGCTGGAATCGAGAGGACCTGCAGCGGGGGATGCGGGACGTCGTCGTCGGCATCTGTGTTCTCGGCGGGATCAGCTGCGTGATCATGGTCACGTCCGCAACGGTCCTCCGGCCGCACGGCATCCGGGTAGACTCGGCGGCAGACATGGCCCGTCAGCTCGAACCCCTGTTGGGGGCCGCGGCTCGCTGGCTGTTCCTTCTCGGCCTGTGGGCGGCCGCATTCTCCTCGTTCATCGTCAATGCCATGGTGGGGGGCACTCTGCTGGCCGATGCCTGCGGCCTGGGGGGTGGCCTCAACGACCGCTGGCCCAAGGTCCTCGCGTCGGCCGTGATGGTGTTCGGCACCGCGGTTGCCCTGGTCTTCGGCTCGAACCCCATCCAACTCCTGGTCATGGCACAGGCCACGACGATCGTCGGAGTCCCCTTCATCGCCTTCGTGATGTTGGTCCTCGCGAACCGCCGCGAACGGATGGGCAACGAACTCCGCAACCGTCTCGCGGCCAACATCGTCGGGGGAATCGGCCTGGCCTGGCTGGTGGTGCTCTCCGGGCGCCAGATCTCCCTCTTCGCCCGGCAACTGGGAGGGGGATGAAGCGCGGAGCGAAAGAGGGTTAAAAAGATTGCCTCGGCAGGGTAGGGAAGAGAGGAGGAGGGAGGAGGGAGGGGAGACACCTGCCGAGGCAAATCGTTTTAGATTCTATTCTCAATGATCTTTCGGAACCTTCATCGTCTTCATAGGCTATGACGTTCTGAGCGGCGCCCGAGTTGCACGCCCGGCCCTTTTTTCCGGTTAAGATTTGGTTAGCTTGACCCTGCCCACAAAGGCTCTCCCGTCTCCACTGTCCTTGCGGAAGTGGAGCGACGATGGGCCAAACGGGGCGAGCCGTCGCCCTTTTCCCCCATCTTCGCTCCACTGTGCCGGGCTCGGTCGAGGCGTTCCGGTCTCGACGTCGCCCTCGACGGCCGCTGGCCTTCCGGGATGGTGCGCGGGGGGCCGCGCCCCGTACTGGGGAGAGAAGATGGTGCGCGGGGGGCCGCGCCCCGTACTGGGGAGAGAAGATGGTGCGCGGGCGGCCGCGCCCCGTACGGATCGCTCCCGTTCCCGGGTAGCGGCCGGCGCCCTCGACGGCCGCTGGCCTTCAGCGGACAAACGACCGGCGTTCAACGTGCGCTCCGCCGTGCGGGACTCATTGAGGTCTGGCATTCTGAGGCCGCGGGGGGGGGAAAGGAAAACCCCGGCAGGGTAGGGAAGAGAGGAGGGAGGAGGGAAGGAGGAAGGAACCTGCCGGGGTTTGCCAAATGGTCTCAGATCCGTCTGTATCCCCAAGACCTGTGCCTGCGAGGCCGCGGCTGGTGCGGCCCGGGATGGGACGCTGGGACCGTTCCATCCGAAGGCGCCCGATCTTCGGGGTCAGCCATCGGGTTTTCAAAGATCCGGTCTGTCCGGATGGAGGTCCCCGGTGGCGACCTCCCGATGTTTCCACCCCGGGGATTGTAGCCCGATCCGGCGGGCTTCTCAAGGCTTTTTTCACTCGGTCTGTTGGGCATGGAGTCGGGAGTAGAACCCAGCCGCTCGGAGCAGTTCCTCGTGGGTGCCGTATTCCCCCACGACTCCGTCTTCGAGGGTACAGATGCGGTGGCAGCGTTTGGCCATGGAAACGCGCTGGGAGACGATGACGGCGGTTTTGCCCCGCAGGACGCTGGCGAGGGTCTCCTGGATGCGCTGTTCGGTTTCGGCGTCGAGGGCGCTGGTGCAATCGTCGAGGATGAGGACTTCCGGGTCGGTGAGGAGGGCGCGTGCCAGACTGAGCCGTTGGCGTTGGCCGCCGGAGAGGCTGGTTCCCTTCTGGCCCACGATGGTCTCGTACTGCACCTTCATGGTCATGATGAAGTCGTGGAGTTGGGCGGCCTTGGCAGCGGCCATGATCTGGGAGGGTTCGGCGTCCGGACGGCCATAGCAGATGTTGTCCCGCATGGTGCCGCCGAAGATCTGGGCTTCCTGGGGGACGACCCCGAGGGCGGCCCGCAGGGAGGTCATGCGGATTCTGCCGAGGGGGATATCGTCGATGGAGATGGCGCCCCGTTGGGGTTCGTAGAGCCGGCTGAGGAGGTAGAGGAGGGTGGTTTTGCCGCAGCCGCTGGGTCCCATGATGCAGAGCCAGGTTCCGGCGGGGATGACCAGGGAGATGTCGCGCAGCACGGGTTCGGGAACGTCATCCGGTCCGGCGGGGTAGGTGAAGCTGACGTGGCGCAGCTCGATGCCCTTGCGCACGGGCCTGGGGAAGTCCACCGCATCGGGAGCATCGACGATCTCGAGGGGCCGGTCGAGGATGTCGGTGATGCGCCCGAGGGTCACCTGCATGCTGCTGAAGATGACCCCGAGTTGGGTGATTTCGAGGACGGGGTGGAAGAGGTTCATGGTGGTGTTGCGGACGAACAGCATGCGGCCGAGGCTCATCTGGCCCTGCAGGACCCAGTGGCAGCCGAGGATGAAGATCGCGGCATCGGAGAGGCCGCTGATGACCGTGGCGGAGCGTCCCATGCGGGCGCTGTAGCGCTGCTGGAGCAGGGCGTCGCGGAGGAAGCAGGCGCAGACGCGGTGGAAGTTGAGTTCCTCGTGGTGTTCCCGGCCGTAGGCCTGGATGGCCTTCATGGCATCGATCTTCTGGGCGGTCAGGCCGTACATGCAGGAATTGGTGTGGCGCAGTTCCTTGCTGAGGCGTTTGACATGGGGCTCGGTGATGTGGTAGACCCAGGCATAGAGGGGGGTGACCACGAGGGCCACGATGGACATGCGCCAGTTGGCGTAGAGCAGGATGACGATGCCGGCGACGAGCATGGAGAGGCAGCGCAC
>JAFGRS010000452.1 GCA_016935045.1 Lentisphaeria bacterium
CAGCGGGGTCAGTGCACGAAGCTGCGTTACGCCGCCATGGTGGCTGCCTGCCTGGCCTACCTGGCCCAACGTCAGGGGGACAGCGTCGGGCTCTACGCCTACAGCGCTTCCCTGAAGGCCTGCCTGCCGCCCCAGCGGCGTATTGACGGCATCCAACGGGTCTTCAGCGAGTTGCAGAGGGTCGGCGCCGAAGGGACCGCCGACCATGCTCTGGCGCTGAGCTTCGTGGCCGACCATCTGCGGCGGCGGGGGTTGGTGGTGCTGATCTCGGACCTGCAGGGCGCCGAGGACCACCTCGAACAGGCGATCCGGAGGATTCGCTTTGCCCATCACGACTGCATCGTGCTGCAGATCCTGGACCCGGACGAACTCGAACTGCCCTTCTCCCGGACGGTCTGTTTCGTGGACAGCGAGACGGGCCAGGAGATCACCACCGCGCCGGAGCTGATTGCCGAAGGCTACCGCGCGGCCATGCGAGGCTTCCTCGAGCGCGTGCGCCGCATCTGCCTGTCCCAACAGACGGACTATCTCCTCGTGCCCAGCAGCGAGAATCTGGGCAACCTGCTGGCGGCCTACCTGCACCGACGCGAGGCCCTGACGTGATGGTCACCTTCGCACAGCCTTGGTTTCTGCTCGGGGCCACGTTGCTTGCGGTGCCCGTCATCCTGCACCTCATGAACCGCGAGGTGCCTCGGCGCCTTGTCTTCCCCAGCGTCCGTTTCCTGTCCCGGGCCCAGATGCCGCGGGAGGGCAGGCGGCGGCTGCGGGACCTCCTTCTGCTGGCCGTGCGCCTGGGCGCTCTGGCGGCCGCCGTTCTGGCGTGCGCCAGGCCGGTATGGCATGCGACCCCCGATCCCGGGGCCTCGGGCCAGGCTCCGGATGGGCGAACGGTGGCATTGCTGGACGTCTCGGCGAGCATGGCAGCCAGGGGTGCGATCGAGGCAGCCAGGCGTCGCCTCGAGGAAGCCCTCGCGCAACTGCCGGAGGACACGCGTCCCGGCCTGGTCCTGTCGGCCGACCGGGTGCTCGCGTCCTGGCCCCCGGGCACTCCCGCCGCCGAGTGGCGCCGGGCCCTCGAGGGCGCGGCGGCCTCCCACGTTGCCGGCCACCACGAGGCCGCCCTTGTCGAAGCCAGCCGCCTGCTTGGCGGCGGCGGGGACGGGCGCCTGCTGATTGCCGGCGACATGCAGATCGGGGACTGGCAGAGCTGCCGTTCCCTCGTGCCTCCGGGCACGGAAATCCGCCTTCTGGACACCGGCGCGCCAGCGGCGGACAACGTTGCCATTACCCGGGTCGAGGCCACCGGGCTCGGGGACGGACGGCGCGGCGTGATCGTGGAGGTACGGAGCTTCTCCGACGAGGCCCGGGAGAGGACCCTGACCGTCCGCGTCGGGGGCGACACCCAGTCCCGCCGGATCACCGTTCCGCCGCTGCAGACCCGGCGCGTGGCGCTGTCTCTGGCCGGCACCGCCGAGGAAGCCGGGGTGGCCTCCCTCGACGCGGATGGCTACCGGCTGGATGACACCTTCCATTTCTGGGCCGGCGGGGTCCCGCCGGTGGACGTGGCGGCGGTGATCCCCGAGCCGGAGGCGGACGGCGAGCCCAGCTCGGAGTTCTTCTTCCTGAAGCGTGCCCTCGAAGGCACGCTGCCCGGCATGGATGTTTCCTTCCGGCTGCAGGCCGTGCCGGCGGATGCGCTCTTTGCCCTGGACCTCGACGCGGTGCCGTTCACGGTGGTGCTGGGGGCCCTGGAAGGTCTCGACCCGGCGGGCCTGGACAAGCTCAAGGAGTTCTGCGCCGGCGGCGGCACGGCCCTTTGTACGCCCGGGCGCCTGCCCGCGCACATGGTCCACGCCCTGCGGACAAAGGACCTCTTCCGGGGCCGTTTTCTCGGACTGGCCGGGCAGAACCGCCGCAGGGGGGAGAGCTTCGGGGTAGGCTGGGTCAATCCGGATGGGGTCTTTGGCGACGTCTTCGCCCAGGCCGAGCAGACGGACCTCTTCCTCTTCCCGATCCGCAGCTACCTCCGCTGCGAGCTGCCGCCGGAGACCGTCGTGCATCTCCGCACCCTCGATGGCGATCCGCTGCTTGCCGAACAGGCCGTCGGCCGCGGCAGGCTCTTCTTCTGCGCCCTGGGACTCGACACCGCCTGGAGCGACCTGCCCCTGACCGCGTCCTTTCTTCCCATGGTCCGCGAACTCGCGGCGAGCACCGTGCCCGTCGGACATGGACGCCTTCGGGTGGACTGCGGCCAAGCCGTGCCGGAACCCCGCACCCTCCTCAGCAGCCGCCGGCAAGAATCCCGGCAGGAAGCGCCCGACACACAGCAGCCCGGAGTCTGGGTCCGGGACGGGATCCCCATCGAGGTCAACGTGAGTCGAAGGGAGTCCTCCCCCGAACGGATCAACGCCTACGATCTGATGCGCCGGCTCCAGGGAACGGCGGAACCCCCGCCTGACGTTGCCGGGAGCGTGACCGCAACGACCACTACGCCGCTGTGGCCGGCAGCCGCGCTGGCCGCCGCGTGCTTCGTCCTGGTGGAGATGCTGGCCATGGCTCTCCTCGATCACCGCGAACTGGCGGCCCGTCGACCGGCCGCGTAGCAGGGGGCAGGATGCCCGTGGATTCTGCCCGCGGGGATGGTGTGTTGTGCCGACAGATGCGGCTCACTTCCAGGGCTCCTTTCTCACCCGCCCTCCGGGTTGGCTGCTGGTGCTCCTGTGGGCAAGCCTTGCCTACGTGACGTTCCGTGTTGTGGCGGTGGGCATTCTGCGTTCCGCCAGTGTCCGGGCCTGGATCCTGGCGCGCATGCACGGTGTGCCGCTGGGACTCCCGACCCTGCTGCGGCTGAGGCTGCAGGGCTGCGACCCGAGCGCCATGGTACGCTGCTGCATTCTGGCCCGGGAGGCCTCCTGCGAACTCCCGCTGGAACGCGCCAGGACCCATCTCGAACAGGGCGGCGACCCGGAAACCGTGATCGCCGCCATGCTGGCGGCCAGGCAGGGAGGCGTCGACGCCGACATCGAGGCGCTTTTCCAGGCCGATCTCCGGGGGGAGTCCCCCTTGGCCATGGTGCAACGGCAGATCGCGGGCAGGCGGAAGGAAGGGGGAAAGACCTGACATGAACCCGGAAAACAACCTCACCGAGGCCGCCGG
>JAFGRS010000453.1 GCA_016935045.1 Lentisphaeria bacterium
CGGCTCAGCAGGAGCTTCGCCCTCCAGTCCGCACCGACTGCGCGACGCCCCATCCCCTGGAGGGCGAAGCTCCTGCTGAGCCGATTCCCGAGTTCTTCCTGTTTTCACTGAGGCGTTACCGACTGCACCAGCGCAGCCGTTGCCCCGACACGATCCTCCCCCCCCGGCAGTGCCACCCCGCCAAGACCCCGTTTTCCGGACATCCCGAGCCCCCCCCGTGGCCGGAAAACAGCCCCCCGGCGAGGCCGCCCGGGAAGCCCCTTCCGACGGCGGCGGCGGGCTTGCCTCGGAGGAGCGCCAATGGGAGCAAACGGGGCGGCGCGGCCTCGCCGCCGCTCTTTCTCATCCTGCCGAAACGGCGTCCCACTGCCGCAGGAACGGTGCTGGCGGGAAGCGATCCGCCCGATCCTGGCAACGCTGGTCTGCCGGACGTGGAGGTAGCGCTTGGAGGGGGGACCGTTTACGTTGGGGGCGAGCCGAGGTGTCTCTCGGCGGCCGACCGGGGACGCATCGGGTCCCCAAGGGGAACCATATGGACCGTTTCGTACCCCAGGTGCATGCCGCGGGGGATGTGCATACATCCTTGATCTTTGCCTTCAACGAGGCCGGAGACCTCCTCCTGGCCGCGGGGGATGTGCCGCGCCTGCCCCCGGCCGAGGTGATCGAGGGTGCCGCCGGCATCGGCGTGCGCATTCACATGGGTAGGATGGGACCGGCGGCATGCGTCGCGGCGGCGGGGCCCGAAACGGCCCCGGAGGGATGCTGTTACCGGGGACTGCGGGAGCTTCTCACCACCCTCGACGAAGGGGTGCTGGGCCTTGCGGGGCGCGCCCGGCAGCTTCTCGCCTGGGATCGGGACCACCGCTTCTGCGGCCGCTGCGGCGTGCGCACGGAGGACAAGGAGGGCGAACGGGCCAAGGTCTGTCCAGCCTGCGGGCACACGGTTTTCCCGCGCATCAACCCGGCCGTCATCGTGGCCGTACTCCGGGGGGACCGCCTGTTGCTGGCCCGCAACGGCCGCTTCCGCGGCAACATGCACAGTCTTGTGGCGGGGTTCGTGGAAGCGGGAGAGACCCTCGAAGAAACGCTGCACCGGGAAGTCGAGGAAGAGGTGGGCATCCGGATCGACGGCATCCGCTATATCCGCAGCCAGGCCTGGCCCTTCCCGAGCACTCTCATGCTCGGCTTCACGGCGCAACACGCGGGCGGGGAAATCCGCGTGGACGGCATGGAAATTGTCGAGGCCGGCTGGTACGGCCGCGACGGCCTCCCCCCCATCCCCGCACACGGCAGCCTCTCCCGTTTCCTGATCGATACCGTCCTCGGCCTGGCGCCCGAACCTGCACCTGCGCAGCGAACCGAGGGGACCCGGTAGACAGCGACGCGAGGCAAACGCCGCCACGCCGGGAGGATGGCCGCGGGACGCGGCCGCTCCCCCCCCGCGATTCTCCCATCATGCTCTCACGCCTACTCTGCCTTGGGAGCGACGGCGGCGGCGGAGGTCTTGACGATGGGGATGAGGGTGACGTTCCGGAACTCGATCTGGGCCCCTTCGGACTGGAGGCAGATCTTGCCGGGGGTCTCCCAGCATTCGGAGGCGGTGTTCTGGACCAGGCCGTTGACGCGGATGGAGAGGTCGCCGCCGTCGAGGGTGATGTCGTACTGGTTCCATTCGCCCCCGGGGCGTTCGTTGCTGGGATTGGCCTTGGCGGTATGGCGGCCGTTGGTGCGGGCGGGATCGGCCCGCATCGGGAATTCGTCGATATTCCAGATATCGCCCAGGTTGCCGGACATGCCCTGGCACTCGATGGAACGCGGCCACACCTTGTCCTGACCCACCATGCGCAGCAGCACGCCGCTGTTGCCCGGGCTGATATGGCGCAACTGGACGCGGATGGCGTAGTTCGTGTAGTCCGCGGCCGTGCGGATGTAGCCTGCCGGCTTGCCCGTGTCCGTGATCACGCCGTCCTTGACCGCGAAGGTGTTTTTGACGCCGTCGCTCGAATAGGTCCAGCCTTCGAGGTTCTCGCCGTTGAAGAGGCGCACGGGGGGGCCGTATTCCGCCGCCAGAGGGGCGAGTTGGATGTCCTTGTATTCGACCAGCATCGGGGGGCCGGCGTGGATCTGCAGGGCGAGGATGCCCTCGGCGCGGGCGCCCTTGGCATCGAGGTCGATCAGTTCGACGGTGGGGTAGCCGTTCAGTTCGTGGGTGATGTGCGGGCCGCGCGCGGTGATGGTGTACTCGTTCCAGTCCTTCGGCGCGTAGTATCCCCCGGCAACCAGGGCATCCTTGTCGGCGACCTTGCCCACCACGCGCTTGGTCCCGTCCTCGTCGATGATCATGAAATCCCCGACGTTGACGAGCCAGCCCCGGGCCGCTTCGTCGTAGAGGAAACCGACCTTGCCGGGATTGTCCTCCACCTCGGCCTGGTAGCCGCTCACGCGCCAGTTGCCCATGTCCTTGCTGCGGTACTGGATGCCCGCATTGCCGCCGGCGATGCGGAACTTGA
>JAFGRS010000454.1 GCA_016935045.1 Lentisphaeria bacterium
CCAGCCATTGCTTCGCCTCCGCGGGACGGATGTCGTTGACCTTCCGGGGACCGAAGATCTCCGCGAAGCGGGTCAGGCGCAGGCGGAGGTCCTTGAGGGATCGTTCGCGCAGGCCGTCGGCCTCCGCCGCCTGGAGGTGCATCTCGATCAGGGCGTCCACGGTGGGGACGTCGCGCTTCCGGGCTTCGAACTGACGCACGAAGGCCTCCGCCGCCCTTTGCGGGCGGCCTCCTCTCGAGCGCAGCCCTCGTGGTCGAACCCACGGGTTCTCATCCCACCCCCATACACAGCAAGGGCGCTGTGTTGGCGGAGGGGGTGGGATTTGAACCCACGGCAGGGTTGCCCCTGCGGCGGTTTTCAAGACCGCTGCCTTAGACCACTCAGCCACCCCTCCGCGGGGACGATGTGAGCACGGCCATGGAGAACAGGCCGCCAAGGCTACCGTGGCGGGCAGGAACTATGGTGATCGGGGTGCGGAATGCAAGCCCCGAGGGCAGTCAAAGGGCTCCGGCGGAGCCCATTCTCGAGCCTTCCCTGTTTGCACTGGGGGGCTGTGCAGCGGGGAGTGCTTCCGTGGAGTCTGCCGCCAACGACACCAGGATGTTCGCGAGCCAGCCGGCGTTGACGGAGGCAGTACCGGAGCGGTGCCGGGCGGGCTTGCATGGGGCTGCGGCGGCTGGTATCTTTCGCCTGACTTCCAGGGGAAGCAATGGCGGAGGCGCTCGTTGTCGGCGGGCGCACGCTTCCGCGGGTCCTGGTGGCGGAGTTCCCGGGTGCGCATGGCAGCAGGCGTCGGAGACCGTCAGACGAGATGAATGGGGAACGGAGCATCTGGGTCGTCGGCGACATTCACGGGATGCTCGATCCCCTCACGGTCCTGCTGAACATGATCCGCTGCGTCGAGTACTCGACGGATCGCGAGGTCACGGTCGTATTCCTGGGCGACTACATCGACCACGGTCCGTGCTCGCGGGAAGTGGTTGACGCTCTCCTGGCCTTTCGGGCGGAATTCGACACCGTGTTTCTGGCCGGGAATCACGAGGACATGCTGCTGCAGTTCCTGGATCCCTCGCCGGGCATGGAGGAATACGCCCGGAGCTGGCTGGTGGGCAACGGCGGGGAGGCCACGGTCTGTTCCTTCGTCCGTTGCCGGCACATCCTGGACCGTCTCTGGATGCGACCCGAAGGCGCCGTCCGCGTGGACCGGGAGGAGATCCGCCTCGATGCCGTCCACCTCGGTTTCTTCCGCTCCCTCGAATATGCCTGCAGCGAGGAACTGACGGTGGACGACGGCCGACGCCTGTCCCTGTCCTTCACCCACGCCCCGCTGCATCGGGTAGAGGATATTGCTCCCCCTCCGGAACACGAGGAACCCGAGATTCCACTGGAACGACAGCTGGGGGCCTGCAGCCGAGCGGAGTTCCTGGCCCTCTGCCGCGAGTTTCCGACCTGGATCGAACGCTACCACATCTGGAACCGCAGCATGCCGCGCACGAAGTACCCGAACACCATCCTTCTGCACGGGCATTCCCCCACCGCGACGCTGGCCGGCCTCCATCGCCATCGCCTGGGGAACTACCGCCCGGAATCCTCCCTGCCGTTCGTCACCTTCGCGGAGGGAAAGGGAGTCCCCGGACACCGTGAGGGCGAGGACATCTACTTCGATGCGGCGCTTCGCGAAGTGGTCGCCTTCAACATCGATACGGGATGCGTCTATGGGGATGCTCTGACGGCCCTGAACTTCAGCAGCCGTCGCATCCGGACCGATGCACGGATCGGCGTGCTCCAGGTGCATTCCTCCTGGGCCCAGCGGGACTATGGCGCCTGCAACCATGTCCACTTCCGCTTCCGGGAAGTATGATGTCTCGTCCGGCTGCGGTCAGACACCTGTCGAGAGAAAGGCAGGTCGTCATGGCAGAGTGTATCCGGTCCAGTGCGGCATATCCGTTCGGGTGGTTCGGGACCTGGCGGCGGGCAAGCACGGGGGCTGCACTGCGGCACGCGAGGCGTACGGGAGCCGCGGGAGCGGCAGACGGGCGCCCCCTGGAGAGCCCGGCCCAGGGAGCGCGTCGCCGGCGTAGGCTACTCGATGTGGCAGAGGGCTCCGGTCCGGGATGTCGTGGCGCGGAGCCGGGTGCTGACGGGAGATGTGGCGTGCCCATGCGAGGTCGTACGGCCCTGCGCCGAGGAGGGTCCGCGCTGCGGGCCGTGGGGCTGTTGCCGGTTCCCGTCGTCGGCGCGGGGCTGTGGTTACTGGCGTTGGGGTGTGCGGTTCTAAGTTCCGGCGGCGAGACGCCGGCGGTGTACCTGAGCGATCTGGCCCGGGAGGGTCGTCTGCGTTCGGTTCAGGCCTGGGGGTCCCTGGGTCTGGACACGTCGGTCGTGCCCCCGGACGGCCGTATGCCGGGGCCGGTCCGCATCGGCGAGGTGACGTACTCCCGTGGTCTGGGGCATCACGCCGGGGGCGAGATCAGCGTTCCCCTGCGGGCTTCGGACCGCCTCTTTCGGACGGATGTCGGCGTGGCCTGGCAGGGGGGCGGGCGCGGCAGCGTGGTGTTCGAGGTGTGGGTGGACGACGCGCGTCGGTTCCAGAGCGGGGCACGGTCGGACAGCGATCCTCCCGTCGCGGTCTCCGTGCCGGTGACTGGGGGGACGTTGTTGCGCCTGGTCTGCACGGATGCCGGGGACGGGATCGGCTGCGACGTAGCGATCTGGGCCGAGGCGCGCATCGAGCAGGACCCCGACGCCCCGCTCATCGGCGAGCTGCAGGTGCTGGATGAGGGCGGCGCGAGGGTATTGCCCAGCGCGGACTGGTGCGGTCTGGCCCTGGTCGAGGCGGGAGAGGGTTGCCAGGTGGCGGTATTGCGTCCCGCCCGTGCGGTGGTGGCCGCCGTGGGTCCGGGGGCGGAGGTGACCATGGCGGCGCCTCTGCGCAGCGTCCGTCCCTTCGAGGTGGCGGCGGAGGTGGCGCTGCACTCCGGCGCGGCGGCCGAGGCGGTCCTGGCGCTGGGCGAGGGAGTGAGCCGGGTGCAGCTGCGGCCCGGAGTGGCGCGTCGTGTGGTCTTGTCGTTGCCGCCGCAGGACGAGGGGAGTGCGTTGCGCCTGGTGAGCCGCGGCCAGGGCGCGGGAGCGGCGGTGCGCTGGCAGAGCCTTCAGCTGACGGACGCAGCCGGGACGAGTTGGCGCGTACCGCTGCCCGGCGCACCCCCGCCGGACCCGGCAGTTCCCACCGCCGTCGTTTCCGGGCTCGTGCCTGCCATGCAGGAGCTGATCCTCGAATGGGACTGGCGGCTCCAGGATGGCATCGACACACCCCGTGAACCTCGCGCTTGGGGGCAGGCATGCCGCAGGCTGCTCGAACGCACCGGGGCCCTGCTCGAGCACCTGGATCGGGAGGGCCAGGACGTGAAGGAAGCGCGTGCCGGGGCCGCGCGGTTCGCGGCCGAACTCGAAGCTCCGCCGGCAGCGGGCGCCGCGGCCGACAGCGAGGGTCTCTGGCGACGGCTGCACCGTTGGCGGCGCGCGCTGCTGTTCGAGGCGGC
>JAFGRS010000055.1 GCA_016935045.1 Lentisphaeria bacterium
ATGTCCCCGGGGTTCTCGGGTGGACACATGCGGTGTGGCAGAACTCGTGCGGCATGGGGACCTACGGAGCTGACATGCGCCCCGCCCAGAGTCTCGCGGGGCGGTTTCCGGGGATCGGCAGGCGCGCAGCGCCGGCCGCGCAAGCCCGCCCTCCAGCGGGCCGGCCCTCCCTGGAGCCGGCGGTCCTCCGCCGTCCCCTGGAGGGCGAAGCTCCTCCCGAGCCGGTCCCCGGGTTTGGCTGAGGGGGGACCATGATGACATTCCTCCGGGTTGAAAACCGCCCATGTCAGGACCATGTTTTGGACGCTCGGACAGCCCCCCCGTCGGGGTGCAACCGGGGCAGGCGGGACCGGATCACATCTTTGCGCACGACACCAGGGCGAGGTGAGTCCGTGCCCAGCCTGGCCCTTTCCGACTTCCTCTTCTCCCTGTGCACGGAGTGGAGGCGCGAAGGAGTGAGCATGCGCCCCGTAGGCTTCGACAACGACAGATACCTGCGCGAGCAGTCCGACTACATCCTCGAACGCGCGCGCCTGTTCGACAACAAGCTCTATCTCGAATTCGGCGGCAAACTGGTGCACGATTTCCATGCCGCACGCATCCTGCCCGGGTTCCACCCCAACGCCAAAATCCGACTGCTCGAACGCCTCCGCGACAATGCCGAGATCATCATCTGCGTCTTCGCCGGTGACATCGAACGACGCAAGACCCGGGCCGACTTCGGCATTACCTACGACGTGGACGTGCTGCGGCTCATCGACGACCTCCGCAGCCGCGAAATCCAGGTCAACAGCGTCGTGGTCACGCGCTACGACCGGCAACCCTCCGCCGACGGCTTCCTCCGGCGCCTCGAACGCAACGACATCCGCGTCTACCGCCATCGCATCATCCCGGGCTATCCGGCGCAGGTGGAACGCATCGTCAGCGAGGATGGCTACGGCGCCAACGAGTATATCCCCTCGACCCACCCCATCGTCGTGGTCACCGCCCCCGGCCCCGGCAGCGGCAAGATGGCCACCTGCCTCAACCAGGTCTACCACGAACACCGCCGGGGAGTGCGCGCGGGATACGCCAAGTTCGAGACCTTCCCCATCTGGAACCTCCCCCTCAAACACCCCGTCAACCTCGCCTACGAAGCCGCTACGGCCGACATCGGCGACTACAACATGGTCGACCCCTATCACCTCGAAGCCTATGCCGAAACGGCCATCAATTACAACCGGGACGTCGAGATCTTCCCCGTCGTCAAGCACATCCTGCGCCGCATCATGGGGGACGACAAGGTCTACCGCTCCCCCACCGACATGGGCGTCAACCGGGCCGGGTTCTCGATCCTCGACGACGGCGTGGTGCGGGAGGCCGCGGCGCAGGAGATCATCCGCCGCTTCTTCCGCTACCAATGCGAGTACAAGATGGGACTCACCGAAAAGAGCACAGTGGACCGCGTGCGCGTGCTCATGGAGCAATTGGACCGCGTGGAAACGGATCGCCGCGTCGTGGGTGCGGCGCGGGACGCCGCCGAACAGGCCCGCACCAGGGGCAAGGGCCACGAGGGCATCTACTGCGGTTCCGCCATCGAACTCGAGGACGGCACCGTCGTGCGCGGCAAGAACTCCGCCCTGCTCCACGCGGCCTCGGCCTGCGTGCTGAATGCCGTCAAGATCCTGGCCGGGATCCCCGAGGCCATCGACCTGCTCTCGGCCTCCGTCCTGCAGTCCGTCGCGGCCCTCAAAAACGACATCCTGAACAGCGGCCAGGTGAGCCTCAACCTCGAGGAAACCCTCATCACCCTCAGCGTCAGTGCCACCGGGAACCCCACCGCCCAGGCCGCACTCCAGCAGCTCCGCGCCCTCAACGGCTGCGAAATGCATATGACCCATATGCCAACACCCGGAGACGAGGCGGGATTGAGGCGCCTTGGGCTGAACCTGACCTGCGACCCGAATTTCAGCAGCAAGTTCCTCCACGCCGTCTGACCGCAACGCCCCCTCTGCGGGGGGGGCGGCGGGCGGGAGGCGCCCGGGCCCGGACGCACACAAGGCAAAGGAAAAGACCATGCCGAAACGCGACGACATCCATAAGGTCATGATCATCGGTTCGGGTCCCATCGTCATCGGCCAGGCCTGCGAATTCGACTACTCCGGCACGCAGGCCTGCAAGGCCTTGCGCCAGGTCGGCTACCAAATCGTCCTGGTCAACTCCAATCCCGCCACCATCATGACCGATCCCGGCATGGCCGACGTGACCTATATCGAACCCCTCAACGCGGCCAGAATGGAGGAGATCATCGCCAAGGAACGACCCGATGCCCTCCTCCCCAACCTCGGGGGACAGTCCGGACTCAACCTCTCCAGCGAACTGCACCGATCCGGAGTCCTGGAGAAATACAGCGTCAAGGTCATCGGCGTGCAGCCCGACGCCATCGAACGCGGCGAGGACCGGGAGGCCTTCAAGGCCACCATGCGCAAACTCGGCATCGAGCTGCCCCGCAGCGAAGTGGTGACGACGGTCGAGGATGCCGAGAGAGTCGCGGCCGAGATCGGCTACCCGGTCGTGATCCGGCCGGCCTACACCATGGGCGGCACGGGCGGGGGCTTCGTCTACAATGTCGAGGAACTGCGCGTGATCGCGCAGCGCGGTCTGCAGGCCAGCCTGGTGCACCAGATCCTGGTCGAAGAATCCGTCCTCGGCTGGGAGGAACTCGAACTCGAAGTGGTCCGCGACGCCAAGAACCAGATGATCACGGTCTGCTTCATCGAAAACGTCGACGCCATGGGCGTCCACACCGGCGACAGCTACTGCACCGCCCCCATGCTGACCATCCGCAAAGACCTGCAGGAGAAGCTGCAGGCCTATTCCTACGCCATCGTCGAAGCCATCCAGGTCATCGGCGGCACCAACATCCAGTTCGCCCATGACCCGGTGACCGACCGGGTCGTCGCCATCGAGATCAACCCACGCACGTCCCGTTCCTCGGCCCTGGCTTCCAAGGCAACCGGCTTCCCCATCGCCTATGTTTCCAGCCTCCTCGCCGCCGGCCTGACCCTCGACGAAATCCCCTACTGGCGCGACGGCACCCTCGAGAAGTACACACCCTCCGGCGACTACGTCGTGGTCAAATTCAGCCGGTGGGCATTCGAGAAGTTCCGCGGCGTGGAGGACCGTCTCGGCACCCAGATGCGGGCCGTGGGCGAGGTGATGAGCATCGGCAAGACCTACAAGGAAGCTTTCCTGAAGGCCATCCGCTCCCTCGAAAACGGCCGCATGGGGCTTGGCTTCGCCAAGAACTTCGCCAAGCTGTCCCTCGAGGACCTGCTGGAACGGCTCAGGCAGCCCTCGAGCGAACGCCAGTGGCTGATGTACGAAGCCCTGCGCAAGGGCGCCACGGTGCAGCAACTCCACGACCTGACGCACATCAAGGCCTGGTTCATCGAGCAGATGCAGGAACTGGTGGAACTCGAAGAGAAGATCCTGGCCTACCGGGGACGCCACCTCCCCGATGCCCTCCTGATCCGGGCCAAACAGGACGGTTTCGCCGACGCCTGCCTGGCCCAGCTTCTGGGGGTGTCCGAGGAATCCCTGCGGGAACGCCGAACCGCACTCGGCATCGTGGAAGGCTGGGAACCCGTGCCCGTCAGCGGCGTCGATAACGCCGCCTATTACTTCAGTACCTACAACGCCCCCGACGCCACCACCGCCAGCAAAAACCCGAAGAAAATCATGGTCCTCGGCGGCGGCCCCAACCGCATCGGCCAGGGCATCGAGTTCGACTACTGCTGCGTCCATGCCGCCTTCGCACTCCGCGACGCGGAATACGAGAGCATCATGGTCAACTGCAACCCGGAAACGGTGTCGACAGACTACGACACCAGCAACAAACTCTACTTCGAACCCCTCACCGTCGAGGACGTCCTCGCCATCTACCAGAAGGAAAAACCCGCCGGAGTCATCGTCCAGTTCGGGGGACAGACCCCGCTGAACATCGCCGCCAAACTCGAAGCCGCCGGAGTCAGAATCCTCGGCACCAGCGTCGACACCATCGATTTGGCCGAAGACCGCAACCGCTTCCGCGTGATGATGGAGGAGATGGACATCCCCATGCCCAAGGCCGGAACCGCCAGTACCCTTGACGAAGCCCTGGACGTGGCCCGCGCCATCGGCTACCCGCTGGTCGTGCGGCCCTCCTACGTCCTCGGGGGCAGAGGCATGGAAGTGGTGCACGACGAGACCATGCTGCGGGAGTACGTCGAGGCGGCGGTAGGAGTCACCCCGGACCGTCCCATCCTCATCGACCGCTTCCTCGAAGACGCCATCGAGGCGGAAGCCGATGCCATGGCCGATGGTACCGACGCCTTCGTCCCCGCCGTCATGGAACACATCGAACTGGCCGGCATCCACTCCGGAGACTCCGCCTGCGTGATCCCCCCGACCACCATCCCCCAGATACACCTCGACACCATCGTCGACTACACCCGACGCATCGCCCAACGCCTCCAGGTCGTCGGACTCATGAACATCCAGTACGCAATCTGCAAGGACAAGGTCTACGTCCTCGAAGCCAACCCCCGCGCGTCCCGCACCGTACCCCTGGTCAGCAAGGTCTGCGGCCTCTCCATGGCTCGCATCGCCACCCAACTGATGCTGGGCGACAAGCTGGCGGACATGAACCTGCGCGTCCGCAAGGTCCCCCATTTCGGGGTCAAGGAAGCCGTCTTCCCCTTCTCCATGTTCCCCGAAGTCGATCCCGTGCTCGGGCCGGAAATGCGGTCCACGGGCGAGGTCCTCGGCCTGGCGACGGGGTTCGGCGTCGCCTTCTACAAGGCCCAGGAAGCCGCAAAGTCGACGCTTCCGAGCGAAGGCACCGTCCTCCTGACGGTCTCCCGCAGGGAACGCCGACCGGTCGTGGCCGAGATCGCCCGGGAATTCGCGGGACTGGGGTTCCGCATCCTGGCGACGAGCGGCACCGCGGACTTCCTCAAGGAACACGGGATCGAAGCCACGGCCATCTTCAAGCTCGGGGAGGGCAGACCGGATATCGTCGACGAAATCAAGAACGGCAACATCCACCTGGTCGTCAACACCCCCATCGGACGGCAAAGCAAGCAGGACGATTCCTACATCCGCAAAACCGCCATTCGCTACCGCGTTCCCTACATCACCACCATTGCCGCCGCCAAGGCCGCCGTCCAGGGAATCGCCGCCTACCGCGGCGACAAGGGGGCCGTACGATCCCTCCAGGACTACCACAGCGAAATCGACTGAATCCCTGCGGGGACACATTCCGCATGAGCCCCTGGTTGACAAGAATGTGGCGCTACGCGCAGCTGGGGACCATGGACCATAGTCTCTGCAGCGCAATGAGATGTGTAGCATTTGCGAGGCGTTTCAGGCCGTGAACCGTCGGCCCTCGTCCAGCATCGCGAGGTAGTTCCCCAGCGGCACGTAGTTCGCGACGCTGTTTCCGCTGCCGAGGAGGTAGCCGCCTCCCGGATGGCAGGCCGCCAGGGTCGTGCGTACCCGCTGCCGCACACTCTCTTCGTCGGCCCGGCAGAGAAAATCCACGTCGATACCCCCCAGAACGGCAATGCGGCTGCCGTACAGACCCTTGGCGGTCACGACATCCTCGATGGTGTCCTCGAAGGAGTGCTTGGCGTCGATGCCCACATCGTCGATGAGGTCGTCCATGATCTCGCGGAGATTGCCGCAGGAGTGGAGCAGGTAGGGGCGCCCGGCCGCATGGGCTGCCGCCGCCAGGGAACGGTGACCCGGGAGGACATAGGTACGCAGATGCGCGGGGCTGATCAGGGTGCCGCCGCGATACCCCATGTCGTCGCTGCCCCAGATGACCCTGACCCGCGGAAAGGTCAGCATGGCGTCGAGGACCGCAGCGTAGAGTTCTCCCAGACGCTGGACGATGGCCTCCACCAGGTCTGCCTGCTCGAACAGCGCATAGCAGAGCGTCTCGTAGCCCATCAGCCAGGAGAGGAACTCCGCGAAATGCGCGAAACCGCCGCTGCCGATGATGCACATGCCGTCGGGAAGGTGACGCGAGTACCATTCCAGGGACCGGGTGCGGATATCCTCCACGCGCGGCCACGGATAGCGCTCGAACTCTTCCCACGTCGTGATCGGCCCCCGGTGCTCGTCGACGTAACTGCGCCCCGTGCGCCGTGCCAGGGCGGCTGTATCCTCCGCCACCGCCCGGTGCAGGGGAAACGCCAGACCGTCCACCCCCGCGCGCACATAGTCGTAGCCCAGGAACCGCTGTACGGCGACCTCCCGGCGTTCCAGGTAGAACGGTTCCCCCTGCCGAACCCCCGGCAGGAGCCCGAACCGCGCGCACACCGCGTCCTTGATCTCCCCGTCCAGGAACAACTCGATCAGGTGTACCCGCGCAGGCGTCCCCCGACGCAGAATCGCCGCCACCATCCCTTCCCAGTCGGGCTCCACCGCAATGCTCAGGAGACTGTCCGTACCCATGCGCTGCAACCCTCCGCCGACCGATTTCAGGAATCCGACCCAGTGAACTCACTTCCGGATCCGAGACCGCAACGGACGGCCCCGACCCTTCCCGCTCCAGCCGGGAGGGCCGACCATTCCGCCCATGCCGGGATTCCGGCCTGGACCGCCCGCGCACCCGCGTACACCCGCCCCGGGACATGGACAACCCCGTGGTTGTGGATAGAATACGTCTTGCCGGGTGTTCCGCAATGGCCTCAGGCCCCATGCCTGGCCACAGAACCACGGCCTCCACGGTTCAGCCGGCCCGGCCGAGGGCACGACGCCCGGCCGGTTCGTATCCTGCAAGGAATGGGGGAATCACCGCCATGCCGCAATCGACTGAGAGTGCGCCTCCATCCGGCCGGCTCGATCTTCCGCGGGGTCTCTCGCCGCGGCTGCGGCATCTGCGCGCACTGGCGCTCGACTGGGCCAACGAACCCGACCCGACCGAACGCGGCTGGGCCGTCATGCGCGCCTTCGACCGCTTTGCCGACGCGCCGGCAGGGGTCCGCCTGGCGGAGGCGATTGCCCTGTTCCTGCGCAGCGAAACCCTGGCCCTGGACGAGGGGGACCTGCTGGCAGGCAGGGTCCGCCGCACCCTGAAGATCCACCCCGGCATCCACGAGGGATATGAGTGGGTCAACGCCGCCATGATGCCGGAGGTCTGGCGCAACCCCAAGGCCCTCGAGGGCGC
>JAFGRS010000455.1 GCA_016935045.1 Lentisphaeria bacterium
GAGCCGAGAGTGCCCGCGAGGCCGCGGGCGCTCCAGTCCCCTGGAGGGCGAGGCCCCGCCGAGCCGCTCTTCCTGGAACAGCCCTCGGCGGAATCGCTCCCGGGGCGACACGGCGCCGAATGCGCGTTAGGTTGCCGGGTAAACGGCGCGCGCTCTCGGTGTTGTGCCATCCGTGCGGTGGGTCTTTGCTGCGACCCCCTGTGCTGGCGAGGAGTGACGGATCGCTTCGGAATGATCTGTACTCGCGAATGTGTGCCCGCAGGGACGCGGGCGCTCCAGACGATTGCAGGACGATCCGTATGGACTGGAAACGGCAACCATCCCGGGTTCTGGCGTCTGTCGCGTTCCTTGCCGGCGGGATCGCCGCGGCAACGCTGATCCTCCTGTGGACCCGGCCCCGGGCGTCCCGGGGAGACCCTGTGGATGGACCCGGTTCGGCGCGCGCCGGCGGAGTGGAGATGGCGCGCTACGCGGGTTCGGTATCCTGTCGGGAGTGTCACGAACGCTTCTACGAGCTCTGGGCGCCTTCGCACCACGGCAAGGCCATGCAGCCGGTGACGGCGGAACTGGCCAGGGGGAAGTGGCGTCCCCTCCCCGAACCGGTGCAGCTCGGGCAGGCACGCATGCACGTCGACCTGGATGGACCCTGCATGATCGAGGAGCGCGACGGACAGCGCACCACCTACCCGATCCTGCACGCCCTCGGGGGCAAGAACGTCTACTACCTGCTGACACCCCTGGAACGCGGACGCCTGCAGGTCCTCCCCCTGGCCTACGACGTGCGCCGGGAGGAGTGGTTCGATACCACCCAAAGCATGATCCGGCACTTCTCGGAACAGCCCGACAGCGCCATCGGGTGGCGCGACCCCCTGCTGACCTTCAACACGGCCTGCTACAACTGCCACGTCAGCCAGCTCGACAAGAACTACGACCCTGAAACCGACACCTACCACACCACCTGGCGGGAACCGGGCATCGCCTGCGAAGCCTGCCACGGCCCCTCGGAAGAACACAACCGGGTCTGCCGGGCCGCCCCGGAAGGGACCGTTCCCAAGGACCTGCGCACGATCCTCTGGGGCAGGTTCACGACGGCTCAGGTCAACGATGCCTGCGCCCCGTGCCACGCCAAGATGCGGCAGGTGGCCCCCCATTTCGCGCCGGGAGAACGCTTCTTCGACTACTACGACCTCGTGTGTCTCGAAGACCCCGATTTTTCGCCGGACGGGCGGGACATGGGGGAGAACTACACCCACACGCTGTGGATGATGAACCCCTGCGCCTCGTCGGGTGCGCTGGACTGCACCCATTGCCACACGTCCAGCGGACGCTTCCGCCAGAAGAACGATCCCAGTTCGTCCTGCCTGCCATGCCATGCGTTGCGCGTGCGGGACATCGAGGCCCACTCCCACCACCCCAAAACCCCCGGAACGCCCACCTGCATCTCCTGCCACGCACCCATGACCGAGTTCGCCCGCATGCGGCGCAGTGACCATTCCTTCCGGCCTCCGTGCCCGGAAGCCAGCCGCCAGTTCGGGTCGCCGAACGCGTGCCTGCTCTGTCACGAGGGGGAGACGAACGAGTGGGCGGCGGCACGGCTGGCGCAGTGGCACCCGCACGGCCGTTGGCGGAAGCGGATCCTGGAGGCGGGAGCCCTGGTGGCGGCCGCCCGGAAGGGAGACTGGACGCGGCTTCCCGAGATGGTGGCCTGCCTCGAGTCGGAATCCGCCGACCCCGTGGTCGTCACCTCGCTGATCCGGCTCCTCATCTCCTGCCCGAAGGCCGCGAAGTGGCCGGTCGTCCGCGCTTGCGCCGGCCATGCTTCCCCGCTCGTGCGCGGGGCCGCGGTCGACGCCCTGGCCGAGAACCTGGACGCTCCCGAGAGCCTCGCCGTGCTGCGCGGCGCCCTGGCAGACGATGCCCGCCTCGTGCGGGTGCGCGCGGCCGCTTCCCTCTCCCGCCTCCCCCGCAATGCCCTCAGCGAGGAAGACCGCCGCCGCCTCGAACAAGGCGAGGCCGAACTCCTCGGGTCCTTCGCGGCCCAGCCCGACGTCTGGTCCAGCCACTACAACCTCGGCAACTACCGCAGCGGCCGGGGGGATCTGACCGGCGCCCTGCAGGCGTACCAACGGGCCATCGCGCTCAGGGGAGATGTCATCCTCCCCTACGTGAACGCCGCCGTGACGGCCTCCCAGTTGGGACGCCTGTCGGACAGTATCGGCTTCCTGCGCCGGGCCTTCGCCCTGGCGCCGGGACACGGCGCGGTCAACCTCAACCTGGGACTGGCCCTGGCCGAACAGAGCGACGCGAGGGGCGCCGAAAAACACCTCCGCCTGGCCCTGAAGGTCCTCGAAACCCGGGCCCAGGCGGCCTACAACCTGGCCGTGCTGGTCGCGCCGAGAGACCGGTCCGAGGCCATTCACCTCTGTCGGACTGCCGTCGCCGACGCTCCCGCCGACACAAGGTACGCCTACACTCTGGCCTACTTCCTGGCCGCGCAGGACCCCGGGGAGGCCGCGACGCTCCTCGAAGACGTGATCCGCCGGGAACCCGCGCACGTGGAAGCGTGGCTGCTCCTGGGACAGTGCTACGAACAGAGCCGCCGTGCCGCGGACGCCCGCCGGCACTACACGGCCATGCAGGGGGAACCCGCCTTGCCCGCCGAGGCGCGCCTCCTGGCGGGAGAACGGCTCGGGAAACTGGAGCCCTGAAGCATAGGGACCACGCACGCCGGGGTCACCCGTCCCCTGGAGGGCGAGGCTCCGCCGAGCCGAGAGTGCCCGCGAGGCCGCGGGCGCTCCCGTCCCCTGGAGGGCGAGGCTCCGC
>JAFGRS010000456.1 GCA_016935045.1 Lentisphaeria bacterium
GTTGAGGCAAGTTCACGGGTTATGTCGGGATGGTACATCAGGCAGCCTTGAAGTGGGCGTTCTGGAGCCGTGCCATACGCCAGTCCCGGGTTCGTAGTCCCGCCTTCATGCGGTCTCAGATTGAGCCTGGGATGCCGGCTGAAGCCGGTACTACGAGCCTCGTATCCAGACATCCCACCTGATGCCGTAGTCCCGCAGCGGCGAGGCGCCCCGGGTGCCCGCCGCGTAGCAGCGAAGCGACGCAGGTCACGGGGCCTTGCCTGGTAAAGTGACCCTACGTACGTCTCGGCGCGTCCTGGGCGGTTTGAGGCGGAGCTTCGCTGGCCCCCTTCGGCCGCGAATCCACGGGACACGGCAAGGCCGCGGCAGCCGGGAATCCGGAGCATCGCCTCACGGCCCGATCGCTGCCTCCGTCGGCCCCCCTCGGCGGCCGACGGCACACACCGTTTTCCGGACAGCCACGCGCCCCCGCCGGCCGGAAAACGCCCCCCCCTCGCCGGCCGACGGCACACACCGTTTTCCGGACAACCACGCGCCCACGCCGGCCGGAAAACACCCCCCACCGGGCGGCCGACGGCACACACCGTTTTCCGGACAGCCACGCCCCCCCGCCGGCCGGAAAACGCCCCCCCACGCCGGCCGACGGCACACACCGTTTTCCGGACAGCCACGCGCCCCCGCCGGCCGCGTACTTGACACGGCGGCGTGAGGGGACGAGGTTTGTCTGCGGCCCCATGCGGCGAAAGTCCGAGAGTGTGTTCGGGCCGATGGAGCAGCGGTGACCCGTCCGGAGGAGGTGATCCATGGCGGCAGAAGCGCGGAACTGGCACCACGACGTATTCTTCGGCATCCACTACGACCTGCATGCGAACGCGCAGGATACGGAGTTGGGCCGGGCCCTCACCGCGGAGCATCTTCGTGAACGCCTGCTGCGGACGCGTCCGGACTGGATTCAATGCGACTGCAAAGGCCATCCGGGCTATACGTCCTGGCCGACCAAGGTCGGCTCGACCTCTCCCGGCGTGGTTCGGGATGCCCTGCGCGTCCACCGGGACGTGACCCGGGAGTTGGGCATTCGTTTGGGGATGCACTATTCGGGAGTGATCGACTCCCGTGCCCTCGAGCTGCATCCGGAATGGGGCGTAGTCGACGCGAAGGGGGAGCGCAAGGGGCGCGCGACCTGTCGGCTGAGCGCCTATGGAGACGAACTCCTGATTCCCCAGATGCTGGAGCTGGTTCGGGAGTACGACGTGGACGGGTTCTGGGTGGATGGCGAGAACTGGGGGTCGCAGCCCTGTTGGTGCGCCCTCTGTCGGGCCGAGTTTTCCCGTCGTACCGGGATCGGGGAAGTTCCCACGGCGGCGGGGCAGCCGCACTGGGAGCGGTGGTTGGCATTTCAGCGCGACCTGTTCCGCGAGTATGTAACGCGGTACGCCGAAGCGGTGCATGCCTGCAAGCCCGACTGCCTGGTCTGTTCGAACTGGATGTACACCATTCGGCAGCCCGAACCGATGACGGTACCGGTGGACTATCTCAGCGGGGACTATACCCCGAACTGGGGGGCGGCCCGGGCGGCGCTCGAAGCGCGCATGCTGGACAATCGCGGGGCGACCTGGGACCTGATGGTGTGGGGGTTCACGCGGAACTACCAGATGCCCCAGTCGCCCTGGGCCATGAAGCCGGCCCTGCATCTGAAGCAGGAGGTGGCGGAAGTGGTGGCCCTGGGGGGAGCGGTGATGGTGTACGCCAAGCCCCACCGCGACGGCTGGCTGACGTGCTGGGAAAACGATATCATCGCCGAGGTCGGCGACTTCTGCCGGGCCCGCCGGGAAGCCTGCTTCCGTTCGGTCAGCGAATCCGAGACGGCCGTTCTGCACCTCGCCGATCACTACTACTCCGGCAATGACCCCCTCTTCAACTACGGCAATGCCGTCCAGCCCCTCGAAGGGGCCCTCTGTGTCCTCCTCGAGAATCATCTCTCGACCGACATCGTGACGGTGGAGAACCTGCCCGCCCGGCTCCCCCATCTCAAGCTTCTGGTGGTTCCGGAGCAGACCCGTCTGGGCCGGGACTGCGCCGAGCGGCTGGATGCCTGGGTCAGGGCGGGCGGCTGCCTCCTGCTCTCGGGCGCGCACCTGGTCGGGGAAGTGCCCGATCTTGTGGGTTGCGCGGCCGCGGGCGAAGCGACGGAACGCACCCTGCAGTTGCCGGTCGGCAACGAGGCGGTGCAGCTCGCCGGGACCTGGCAGGGCGTCGTCCCGGCCTGGGGCACGGAGACCTGGCTCCTGGGGTTGCGCCATCTGGAGCCGACGGACATCGAGCCCGATCTGGTGGTGGGAACCTGCCGTCCGCTGGGGTGTGGCAAGGTGCTGGCGGTCCACGGGCCGCTCTTCCGCAACTACTTCTGCCTGCAGGTTCCGCGGCTGCGCCGGCTGGTGGCCGAACTCATCGAACGGCTGCGGATCCCCTGGACCGTGCGGGTGGAAGCGCCCCATCGCCTGGAACTCGTGTGCCGCCGCCAGAACGGCTCCCTGATGCTCAGCCTGATCAACCGCGGCGCCGGGGAGACCCTGTCCCCCACCCGGACGATGGTCGGCGAACTGCTCCCCATACCCAACGTAGCAGTCCGGGTCGCGATGCCCGTGCCACCCGCCGGAGTCACCCTCCTTCCCGATGGTGCCGCTCTCGATTGGACCTTCGCCGACGGCATCCTTGCCATCCGGGTGCCGGAAGTCCGCATCCACGACATCGTGGCCATCCGGCCTCAGGGACCAGCCGGCGGAGTCCCGCTCGAACGGTAGGGCGGGCGGTCCCCGACCGCCAGGGATCCCGGGACGCCGCCCGGGGACCGTGCGGGCCTACGGGGAATGGCCGCGAGGACGCGGCCGCTCCGGGGAGGCCCCTTCAGGGTGCGGAAGGGTGCCCGAGGGGCTTCCCCTCGACCAGGGCGCGGAAGAGGCCGAACTCGACGGCATGGACCTTGCTCAGGGCCTCGTTGGGCACCACGTCTCCGGTGACTCCCATCTGCTGGTCGCAGAACCGGTAGCCGAAGCCGACCACGGTGACGCTGCCGGCGCCGTGGGTCGTCCGGCAGCCCACGGCTGTCCGCCTCGCGTCGGTCCCGATCCAGGCGAAGGGGGTACCTCCGGTCACCCCGACCGCGTCCTTGATGGGTACCGTATCCCAGCCTGCGGAGTTCTCGAGGTCGCCGTTGTGGACGACGCTGTGGTCGACCTCGATACCGAAGGGTTTGAGGAGATCCGTAGCCGTCGAGCGCGTGTTGCGGGAGGAATCGACCACCAGGAGATGGCCCCCCCCGCGCACGTAGGCATCCAGTTGCCGGGCGTAGGCTTCCGGCACCAGGCGGGATGGGTAGATGACCGTAACGACATCGGCATCCGGCGCGAAGCTCTCGGGCGCCTGGCGCCGTGCGGTGAAGTACCCTAGGCGCAGGACCCAACGTTCGAAGATGCCGAATCCCTCCGGTTTGCCGGCGATGAACCCGTTCCGCGGCAGAATCACATCGCTGAGGGTCTGGTCCATCACCACCATGGCCGGGTCCCGCCCGGGGAGGGGTTCGGGCAGGGGCATGGCCGCGCGCTGGCTCGTTCTGACGCAGACGGCGCTCATGGCCCAGCCGGCGGTTCCGGCCGCCAGCAGCAGCAGCCAGCGGGAAGGGACCCCTCCGGCAAGCGCCAGCGCCGCAAGCCCGAGCAGCGCGGCCAGCACGGTCAGCCAGGGGCGCGGGTTGACCCGTGGAGAGCGACGGTTCAGCCACTCGACCATGCCCACCATCAGCTCCGGCTTGCCGGGCTCGAAGGTACAGAAATTCGAGAAGATGGTCGAATCCGTGAAAGCGAGCACCCTTCCCCTTCCGAACCGCGTCGACCAGAGCTGGACGAAGGCGCCATAGCGCATCCGAGCGGTGTCCGAGGGTGGCGGGTAGAAGTTGCTGACGTGGTACTCGGCGGTCTTGTTTTTCAGGCCGGTTGAGCGGATGACGGCGCGTCCGGGGCTCCAGCCGACATCGAGACTGCAGGACGTGGCGAAGTCCATCCACTCGAAGTTCTGCACGACGGGATGGGGGACGGTGGGGGGGATGTACTTCTGTTCGAAGACGGAGTCCACTCCGAACAGGCAATCGTTGCGGAAGCGCATGCCGAACATGCCGGCCACGGGGTTCAGTCGGGTGCTCGAACCGAACACATCGGTGTGTTCCCCGATCAGGAGCAGGTTGCCGCCCCGTTCCACGAAGCCACGGATCGCCAGCAGTTCTTCCCGGCTGAAGAACGGCCTCGTCGGGGTCTTGAGGATGAGGACATCACAGGCTTCGAGGGCGCCCGGGGAGATGCGTTCCGTGAGCCGGGACACATCGTAGAAGTAGCGGAGATAATCCACGATACAGTAGTAGTTGTACCCAGAATTGTGTCCGTACCACGTGGTGTCGAAGGGTTTGTCGCAGCGTTCCCAGACCTTTTCGGGGTCGGGGTGGTATTCCTCGACGACGACGCGTCCGGGCTTGCGGCTGCCCACGGGGTCCCAGCACAGGGCCGCGGTGAAGCTGCACGCGGCAGCGAAGGCGAGGGCGGCGGCCGCGGGGGGCCTCCAGCGACCGGCCTGCGGCCGTCCCGGTACCGGCAATGGGGCCGCTTCCCTGTCCTGGGAGGCTGCCGCCCCGGCGGCCGACGGCGCCAGGCGCCAGGCCAGCAGCACGGGGACGGCCAGGAAGGCCAGGTGCAGCCAGTTGTTCCAGAGCCAGTGCACGGAATTGGGCATCTGATCGTATTCCGTGCGCAGGCAGCTGTGCAGGAAGACGCCGATCAGGAGGCTGGCCCGCAGGAACAGCCACACCAGGCAGCCGAGAGTCAGCGCCGCGCCGCATCCCAGGCGGCGGAGGACGGCCTGCCGCGGGGAGCGTGCCCCGCTGGGGGCCAGGGCCAGGAGCACGGCAGCGCCGGCCAGGAAGGCCAGCGACACCGGATCGGCCAGGAGTTCCCAGGTTGCACCCAGCCAATGGTGTTCCCGCATGGTGAAGACCGCGATGTTCGAGTCGTGGACGCCCGTATGCACACCGAGGAACTCCGCCACGGCCCCCAGCATCCGCGGCAACGGGCCGGGGAGTTCGTGGGAGCGGGCCGTGACGACCTCGTAGAGGAACACAACCGTACCCTGAAACAGCAATACGAGGCCCGCCGTCAGTGCGGCAGCCCCCAGGCGAAGCCCGCACCGGCAGAGCCGCCCGGCACGGGGCGCCTCGGCCAGCGCGGCCGCGACCAGGCCGAGGGCGATGCCCGCGATGGCGCACAGGAATGCCGCCTTCCACGGCCACGGCGCCAGGAGGGCGGCCGGCAGCATCAAGAGCCCCGCCAGGAGGCCCGTCGCGGGGTCGGGAAGCGGACGCAGGGAACGTTTCGCGGCCAGGAACAAGACCCCGAGCAGCACCATCAGCGCCCAGGCGGGCCGGTCCGGCTGGTGGTAGAACGGCAGCCCGAACAGCCAGGAGGCCGCGAGCAGAGCAATTCCGATCCAAGGCAGCATGGAAAGCTTCATGATCTCAGGGATCCGGGGCGCCATCCGCCGGCGCCGGCGCTTCCTGTGCGGCGGGGGTTTCCGTCTTGGCGGGTGCCGGTTCCGCATCCTCCGTCGCGCCGGGCGCGGCTGCCGGCGGGGCA